>NZ_JBPBBA010000031.1:0-47785 GCF_050896395.1 Nioella aestuarii
GGTGCGGAGGGTGCACTCACCGCGCGGAAACGGGCCACGTAGGCGGGACCGCCAGCCTTGGGCCCGGTGCCCGACAGCCCCTCGCCGCCGAACGGCTGAGAGCCGACGATGGCCCCGATCTGGTTTCGGTTCACGTAGATATTGCCCGCTTTAACCGCTTCGGTGATGTGCTGGACCCGGTCGTCGATCCGTGTGTGCAACCCGAATGTCAGGCCAAACCCCTTTGCGTTGACCGAAGCAATGACCTTGTCGATCTCGTGCGATTTGAATGTCGCCACATGCAGCACCGGACCGAACACCTCTTTCTCCATGTCCTCGATCCCGTTCACCCTGACCGCGACCGGCGCAACGAAACTGCCTGCCTCGGGCGCGCTCACCTCGTGCAGCACCTGGCCTTCAGCACGGGCGCGGGCCACGTAACCTGCAATGTCATCGCGCGCAGCGGTCGAGATGATCGGGCCCACATCTGTGGCCGGATCCCAAGGGTCGGCAACCGTCAGCTCGTCCATTGCCCCGTTCAGCATCTTCAGAAACGCAGGCGCGATATCCTGTTGCACGTAAAGACACCGCAACGCCGAGCAGCGCTGGCCCGCCGATTGGAAGCTGGAGGCCACGATATCACGGACCGCCTGCTCCGGCAGAGCCGTCGAATCCACGATCATAGCGTTAAGCCCGCCGGTTTCCGCGATCAGCGGCGCATGAGGCGCAACCTTGCCCGCCATCGCGCGGTTGATGCGCTGTGCGGTGGCGGTCGATCCGGTGAAGCAGACGCCCGCCACACGGGAATCGCCGGTTAGAAGTCCGCCAATGCGGCTACCTTTGCCTGGAAGCAATTGCAGCGCATGAACGGGCACCCCAGCCTCGTGCATCAAGCGCACCCCAAGCGCCGCCATCAGCGTGGTGGTCTCTGCCGGCTTGGCCAGCACCGCATTCCCTGCCGCCAATGCAGCTGCGATTTGGCCTGTGAAAATAGCCAGTGGGAAGTTCCAGGGGGAAACGCAGGTAAAGATGCCGCGTGGGGCGTCTTCGGTTGCCTGATCGGCGTAATAACGCAGGAAATCCACCGCTTCGCGCAGCTCGGCCACGCCATCCATCAGGGTCTTTCCGGCCTCTCGCGTCAGGACTGCAAAGATCTCGCCGAAATGCGTTTCATAAAGGTCGGCAGCTTTCAACAGCGCCGCCCGGCGCGCCTCTGCGGGCGCATCCCAGATTCGGGCCGCGTTAAGCGCGGTTTCCACATCCGCCTCGGTCGCCTCGGACACGCGGCCAACGATATCGCCCGGTTTGGCGGGGTTCACCACGTCCATCGCGGCCTCGCCCTGCACAGGACCGGCCAAAAGCGGGCCAGCCTGCCACTGACGTTCCGCAAAGGGCGCACGGGCAGCCTCGATCGCGGCCAGGTCATCTCGGGAGTGCAGATCAAATCCCTTGGAATTCAGGCGTTCCCCAAAGAGGCGCGGCGGCGCGATGACGCCGGGCGCAGGGGTTTTCGCGGCCTCTGCCAACTGCTCGAACGGATCGGCGCCGACCACCTCTGCGGGTACGTCCTCGTCCACGATCTGGTTCACGAAACTGCTGTTTGCCCCGTTTTCCAGAAGCCGCCGCACGAGATAGGCCAGCAAGTCGCGATGCGCGCCGACTGGAGCATAAATCCGACAGCGGGTGGCGTTTTTCTTGTGCAGGATATCATGCAACGCCTCGCCCATCCCGTGCAGGCGCTGAAACTCGAACGTGTCGAAATCCTCGGCCATATCCAGAATGGCCGCTGCCGAATGGGCGTTGTGGGTGGCGAATTGCGCATAGATGCGGTCGGAATAGCCAAGCAGTTTCCGCGCACAGCACAGATACGCCACATCGGTCGCCGGTTTGCGGGTGTAGACTGGGAACCCCGCCAACCCCTCGACCTGCGCGCGCTTGATCTCGGTATCCCAATAGGCGCCCTTGACGAGGCGAACCATGATCTTGCGGTCGAGCTCGGTTGCGAGCGCGTTGAGCCAGTCAATCACACCCGGCGCGCGCTTGCCGTAAGCCTGCACCACCACGCCGAACCCGTCCCACCCGGCAAGGCTGTCATCGCGCAGCACCGCCTCGATTACGTCGAGCGAGATATCCAGGCGGTCCGCTTCCTCAGCGTCGATATTGAGCCCCATACCAGCTGCCTTGGCGTCCTGCGCAAGGTCCAGCACGCGCGGCACCAGCTCGGTCATAACGCGCGCGTATTTGGTTTCTTCATAACGGGGATGCAGTGCCGACAGCTTGATCGAAATCCCGGGATTGGCGCGGATATCGTCATGCTTTGCCTCGGTCGCAAGCTTGGCGATGGCGCCCTTGTATGCCGCGAAAAAATGGTCCGCATCATGGGCCGTCATCGCGGCCTCGCCCAACATGTCATAGGAATATGTGTAGCCCTGCGCAGTGCGGGATCTGCCGCGCTTCACAGCCTCGCCGATGGTTTCCCCGAGAACGAATTGCTGGCCCATTTCCTTCATCGCGCGCGCCACGGCCCGGCGGATAACCGGTTCCCCCAGACGTTTCACCGCCCCGCGCAAGGTTGCGGTCAGGCCGGGTTCCGCGTTTTCTTTCAGAACCTTACCAGTCAGCATGAGGCCCCATGTCGAGGCATTGACCAGAGAAGAGCTTGAATGGCCCAGATGCTTGCCCCATTCGGAGGGCGCGATCTTGTCCTCGATCAGCGCATCCATTGTCTCGGCATCCGGCACGCGCAACAGAGCCTCGGCCAGACACATAAGCGCCACGCCTTCCTCAGTGGAGAGCCCGTATTCGGCTAGGAACACCTCCATCAGGCCGGGCTTGCTGTCGTTGCGGATGGCGTTGACCAGCTCTGCCGCCGAAGCCGCCATGCGCGTTCGGGTGGTCAGATCGGGGGCCAGCGTGGTCGTGAGGCGGTGAAGCAGAACGGTCTCATCGGCCAGATGGTCGGCGCGGATGGACTGGCGCAGATCGGCAAGGGTGGTCATGGCAAACCTCGAAGACAAGAGATGCATATCTCTAGCACCCTTACGAAAGTCTGGTTGCCTTTCCTTGTTGAAAATTCCGGCTCCTGACCCTATTCCATGGCTTGATTCAGGCTGAAATTACCCAAGAGGACGCATGGAAAGTCAACTTGACCGGTTCGACCGGAAAATCGTTTCCCTGTTGCTGAGCGACGGTCGCATGCCTGTGACCGAAATTGCCCAGAAGATTGGATTGTCGAAAACCCCCTGCCAGATGCGGGTGAACCGGTTGCGCAAGGATGGGGTGATCCGGGGCTTTCGGGCGGTGGTGGATCCGGCAAAGCTGGGGCAGGAGCATGTGGCCTTTGTAGAGGTGCGCCTGACGGACACGACCGAGGACGCGCTCCGGGCGTTCAATGGCGCAGCGCTGAAGGTGCCCGAGATTGAGCAAGCGCATATGATTGCAGGCGCGTTCGACTATCTCTTGAAGGTGCGGACCAGGGATATCCGCGATTATCGGCGGGTGTTGGGAGAGGTGATTTCTGCGCTACCTTTCGTTGGTCACACTTCCACACATGTGTCGATGGAGGCGGTGAAGGACCAGGCGTTCTGAGCCGGTTTCGCCGGGGACACCCCGAACACCCCCTTGTGCATATGGCGGGTCGGTTTCGCCGCCTGTCGGCGTCGACCCGAGAGCGGCCCTTCTCAACCCCCGGCTGACGCCGGAGGCCTCGGCGGGCCGCGTTGCCACGGCAGGTTGAGGGGGCGGTGTTAAGCAGCGAATGTTGGCCTGAGGATCGAGGCCAGGATGCCTCCGACGGGAGTATTTGGGCCAAAAAGAAGCCGGATCAGAATGGAACTTCCGGAATTGGGGGATGGCCGGAACAAGAGTGAGGAACGCCTCTGGCGGGCGGTGCAGCGCAAGGACAGGATTGAGCTGGGTCACGAGACGCGCGGGGCGGTCATTGGGAGAGCGCGGTGTCAATTGCGCGGGAGAGTTTGCTTGCCAGCTCGTCGATCTGACGGTCAGTGATGATGTAAGGCGGCGCGAGCAGTATATGGTCACCTGCCTGACCGTTGGCAGTGCCGCCTGAGGGGTAGCAGATCAACCCCTCTGCCATGGCTGCCGACTTGACCTTGAGATGCAGTTTGCGCGCGGGATCGAAGGGGCGTTTCGTGGCCCGATCCTCGACAAGTTCCACACCCCGCAGGAGCCCGCGCCCACGCAGGTCGCCCACATGGGCGTGTTGGCCAAAGGCCTGCTGCAGCGCCGCCTGCAACACCTCGCCCTTGGCCTTCACCCGGTCGCAAAGGCCCCGCGAGACGATGGCGTTGACCACAGCATGACCGGCAGCGGCGGCAAGCGGGTGGCCGTGATACGTATGGCCATGCTGGAAGCTGCCGGAGCCCTGTTCGATGGCCTTGTAGATCGGGGCAGAGGCCAGCATCGCGCCGATCGGGGCATAGCCCGCGCCAAGGCCCTTTGCGATGGTGACGATATCAGGGGAAATCCCGTCAGCCTCGCTGGCAAAGAGATGCCCGGTCCGGCCCATGCCGCACATGACCTCATCGAGGATCAGCAGCACGCCATACTTGTCGCAGATTTGCCGGATGCGCTTGAAATAGCCCTCAACGGCTGGAACCGCACCCGCCGTTGCGCCCACCACCGGTTCGGCGATGAAGGCCATGATGGTATCAGGGCCTTGGCGCAGAATTTCCTCCTCCAGCGCATTGGCAGCGCGCTGGCCGAACTCCCACCGGCTTTCAGCGTCCTGCCGCTCTCGATATTCGAAGCAGGGCATGATGTGATGGGTATCCACCAGAAGCGGCGCGTATTTTTGCCGCCGCCAGGCATTGCCGCCTGCAGCCAGAGCACCGAGCGTGTTGCCGTGGTAGCTTTGCCGCCGGGCGATCAGCTTATGGCGCTGCGGCTGGCCGGTTTCTAGATGATATTGGCGGGCGAGCTTGATGGCGGCCTCGACCGCTTCGGACCCGCCGGACAGCAGGTAGACCTTGTCAATTCCAGCGGGCGCGTGGGTGATCAGCAGGTTGGCCAGTGCCTCGGCGGGTTCCGAGGTGAAGAAGCCGGTATGGGCGAAGGCGATCGTGTCAAGCTGTGCGTGGATGGCGGCACGCACGTCTGCATCGGAATGTCCGAGACAGGACACCGCCGCACCGCCAGAGCCGTCCAGATAGGCGCGGCCTTCGGAGTCATAGAGATAACAACCTTCGCCGCGAACTGCTGTGGGAAGGGACCCGGGGCCGCGCCCGAACATGTGCGACGTCATTGGCCTGTTCTTTGCGAAAGGGGGATGCTGCATGGGCGATATTGGGGGCATGGGTGGCTGCGAAAATGGACCACGGATGGTCCCCGCTGGACCTGGCCCGAGGTCTGGGCAAGCTGATGCGTGGTCATGGTACCCTCTTCGATTGCGTCGCAACAAATTGCGAATGCAGAATGAATGAAACAAACCATTGATTTCCGTCAAGACATGAAGCAAACGCGCGGAATTGAAACAGAACTGGTTTTGACGACATGACCCTCGACGATCTCAGACAGGCTTTGGCAGAGCAGGTTCACACCGCTTCGCCCAAGGTGTCGCGCCTTGCTGCATGGGCTTTGGAACATCCACAGGAGATGGCGTTTCACTCCGTCAGGGCCTTGGCGAAACGGGCGGACGTGAACGCAAACACGGTGTTTCGTCTGGCTGTTGCGCTTGGATTTCCCGGCTACGAGCCGTGCCGGTCGGCCTTTCAGGCGGCGCTGAGAGGCGAGGGTGGCATGTACGGGTCGCGGGCAAAACAGCTGCGATCCCGGGGCACGGCGGCCCTGTCGGCACGAATTCGCGAGTCGGCGCACAAGAACCTGGACGCGCTGTTTTCCGATGCGAACGTCCAGAGGGTCAGCGAGGCGGTGGACCTGCTGGAAGCTGCCGAGCGTATCTTCGTTGTCGGGGTACGCAGCTGTTTCTCGCTGGCCCATTACCTCAGCTACTCGGGACGCATGGCGTTTGATAGCTTTGCCCCGCCGCTGAACGAACCCGGCGGCATCGCCGACGCCATCACCTCGACCGGCCCTTCGGATGTGGTGGTCGTGATCACCTTCTCGCTCTACTCGTCCGAGGTCGTGCGCGCCTATGAGGCCGCGCTTGCACGCGGGGCGCGGGTCATTGCCATCACCGACAGCTATGTCTCACCGGTGGCGCGGGGGGCCGATGTGGTCTTTTGCCTGCCGATGGATGGGCCGCAGCCCCTGCCCTCTCAGGGCGCATCCTTCGCGTTGGCCGAAGTGCTGGTGGGCGAGATGATCGCGCGCAGCGACAGCGCCGCACAGCGGATTGCCGACTACGAAGACAGGATGCTGGAATTCGGTGGTTACGTGCAGACCGCGCCGGGGGCCCGACCCAAGGGATCAGGCTGAGCGCTTCCCGTAATACAAACCAACGACATGCTCTGCCTCTGCAAAGAACAGCCAACGGGAGGTCACGAGGCCAGCAACGTGGGCAAGCACAGCGAGCAGGCCAAGCACATGACCCGCGCCCGGGATGATCAGCAGGACAACCGGCAGGCCATAACCCAGGGTCAGCGCGATCATTCGCAGCTTGCGGGAATGCTTGCGGCCCACCACATGCACGAACTCCTTCAGCAGGTAGTTTGTGCCGGTATGGGGCGGCTCGAACGCGCGGATGGTGCCGGGGGAACCCAGACCCGTAGCGGTGGCAAGGTTGGTGCCGGATTCGCGAAGCGCACTGTCCCCGACCTGCCAATGGGCGACCTGCACGGCAGCAGCCAGCGCCAATAGCGCGGCGGCGGTGGTCATCTGGCCCGCCAGCAGCGCACCGCCCGCGATGGACAGCGTCAGAAGGTGAATGGGCGTCAGCGGCTGGTTCCAGCGTGGCACGGTCCTGAGCTGCCCGTAGATCATGGAGGTGGAATAGACGGTCAGAACCGATAGCGCCGCCCCGATCCAGCCGACCAGTGTCAGGCGGGTACCTAGGAACACGGCACAAAAGGCGTAGACCGCCATGACCAGCAGCGCCATGACCGACAGCCATGCCTCGCGGCTGAGCCAACTGGTTTTCCACTGGGTGAAGGCGCGCAAGGCCCGTTGCGGATTGCCCAGGTGAAAGGTCGAGGCCAACAGCCCACCCACGGCCAGCGCATAGGCAATGGCGTAGAAGACGAAGGCGACCCAGCCGGTGACGGGCGGAAAACCGAGGCCCAGGAAGAAGAGCAGCCCAAAGCCGAGGCCCGAGAAGCTGGTGAAGATGATGACGGACGGTGCGGGATGCATCAGAGCTTCTCCAGTGCCTTGTCCAGCCAGCCGAGGAAGCCTTTGGGGTCTTCGGCGACGGGTTCGAGGAAGGGGGCGAGGATGTCGATATCCTCGGCGCGGTCCTGTTTCGGACGCGGCGGCAGGTACTTGTTGACGGGCTTGGTGCCCTGTTCGGGCATCAGGTCCATCCCGCCACGCTCGGCCACCAGCTTTGACACGTCGCTGTCGGGATCGCCCAGATCACCGAAATGGCGCGCGCCCGCGGGGCAGGTGCGCACGCAGGCGGGCTGGCGGTCCACCTCGGGCAGGTTTTCATTGTAGATCCGGTCCACGCAAAGGGTGCATTTCTTCATCACCCCCTCCAGCGCGTCCAGTTCCCGCGCGCCATAGGGGCAGGCCCAGGCACAGAGGCCGCAGCCGATGCAGGCGCTCTCGTTCACCAGAACGATCCCGTCCTCTGACCGCTTGTAGCTGGCCCCGGTCGGGCACACCGTGACGCAGGGCGCGTCTTCGCAATGCAGGCAGGACTTGGGGAAGTGCACCAGCTGCGCAGGGCCTTCGGCGGGCGTAATCTCGTAGCTGTGGACCCGGTTCAGGAAGGTGCCCGCGGGATTGGCGCCATAGGCGTCCACATCGGACAGCGGTGCACCATAGTTTTCCGTATTCCAGCCCTTGCAGGAAATCACGCAGGCATGGCAGCCGACGCAGGTGTCTAGGTCGATCACCAACCCGAGTTTCTTTTGCGTGCTGACGGGAAGCTCGGTCATGCGGCCTGCTCCTTGCGGGTGTCTTGGACGAAGGCCGAAAGATCAGCGGCGAACCGGTCCGGGTCTTCAAGGAAGGGGGCGTGGCCGATGCCATCGTATGGCAGGAAGCGGCCTTGTGGCATGGTTTCAGCGGCGGCCTTGCCCGTTTGCGGGGAAACAACCGTGTCGGCGGTTCCATGGATCACCAGACCGGGGCAGGTCATGGCGGCGTAGGTTGGGCGCATGTCCCAGTTGGCGGCAAAAAGCGCACGGCGAGCAGTCGCCGGGCAAAGCATGTTGGCGGCGACCATGCGGCCATAGGTTGCGCGGTCCAGCGGTTTCGCGGTGCAGGCGTCGACGAAACGGGCCGTGGCGGGGATGAGGCGCGAAAGATCGGTGGTATAGAGATTACGATCAAGGCCGGGGCTGGCGGGGCCGACCATCCAATCCTCGCGCGCAGTGCCGATGGCGAGGATGCCTCCGGCCAGCACGACACCCGCAAGGGCCACGTCGCCATGGGTAGCCAGGTAACTTGCGATAACCCGGCTGCCATAAGACCAGCCAACGAGGGTGACGTTGCTCAGATCATGCAGAGCCATGACGGCGGCGACATCGTCGGCCCAGAGTTGCGTGTCGGTATAGGCTGCCGGATCCTCGGGCTTGTCGGACGCGCCGTGGCCACGCAGGTCCATCGCGACGATATGAAAGCGGTCCCTGAGCCGGTCGATCAGCGGATCCCAGCACAGCGATTGCTGCGCCCATCCGTGGATCAGCAGGATCGCGGGATTGGCGGGGCTGCCTGCGGTATAGGTCGCGATCCGGGTGCCGTCGGAGCTGGTGATCTTTGCGGCACTCATTTGCCCACCTTCCATGCGAGGTTCTCCGGTCCCTGCCCCACGGGGGACTTTATCGGCGGATAGGAAGGTTGCGATTCTTCCGGCGCTGCGACCTTCTCGATTTTCACGCGCAGGTCGAACCAAGCCGCCTGACCGGTAACCGGATCAGAGTTGGTCCAGCGCATTCCATCGCCCTTCGGCGGCAGAAGTTCATGTATAAGATGATTAAGCAGGAAGCCCTTGGTGGCCTCCGGCGCGTGCTCATCCAGCGCCCAGGCCCCCTTGCGCTTGCCGATGGCGTTCCAGGTCCAGACGGTGTTTTCATTGAGTGCGGCCATGTGGGCGACAGGGACGGTGATGGATCCATGGGCCGAGGTGACCTTGGCCCAATCGCCCTCAGAAAACCCATTGGCGTCCCAGATCTTCGTCGGCACATATAGCGGGTTGCGCCCGTGCAGTTGCCGGAGCCATGCGTTCTGGGTGCCCCAGCTGTGATACATCGCCATGGGCCGCTGCGTCAGTGCGTGAACCGGGAATTCCTCGGTATCAACATGGCTGTCCTCAAAGGGCGCATACCAGATCGGCAGCGGATCCATCACTTGCTTGACCCGCTCGCGCAGATGTTCGGGCGGTTGGCGATCACCATGGCCCTCAGCGGCCAGCTGGAAACGGCGCATCGGTTCCGCGTAGAGGCTGAAGAGGTAGGGCTGCGGGCTGTCAAAGATGCCCATGCCCACGGCCCAATCCTGATAGGCATTGTTCCACGGTTTGAAATACAGCGCCTCATCCGGGATGTGTTCAACGAAGAAGCCGCCATTTTCGATATAGCGGTCGAGCTGTTCGGGGTTCGGCGCGCCCCGCCCCTTTTCGCTGCCATCGCCCCGGAAGCCTGCCAGCGGACCGATGCCGGGCTTGCGTTCGTGGTTCACGATATAGTCGGCATAGTCCTTGTACTTGGCGCTGCCGTCCTCGTTGACGAAGGCAGGCATTCCAAGGCGCGCGCCGAGATCGACCAGCACCGACTGGAAGCCGCGCACATCGCGGTCAGGCTCGATCACCGGCCAGCGGATCGCGTCGGCTGCCGCATCAGCCTCGCAGATCGGGCGGTCGAGCAGCGAAATACAATCATGCCGCTCCAGATAGGTCGTGTCGGGCAGGATCAGGTCCGCATAGGCCACCATCTCGGAGCTATAAGCGTCGGAATAGATGATGCGCGGAATGACATACTCTCCGCTGTCGTCCTTATCCGTCAGCATCTTCATGACGCCCGACGTGTTCATCGACGAATTCCACGACATGTTCGCCATATACATGAACAGCGTGTCGATCTTGTAGGGGTCGCCCGCATGGGCGTTGGAAATCACCATATGCATGAGGCCATGGGAACTCATCGGATTTTCCCAGGTGAATGCCTTGTCGATCCGCGCCGGAGAACCATCCGGTTTTAGCGCCAGATCCTCTGGCCCGTGCACGAAGCCAAGATGGGGGCCATCAAGAGGTGTATCGGGTGTAACCTTGCTATGCGGTTTCGGGTGGGCCTCCATCGGTTTCGGATAGGGCGGCTTGAAGCGGAAGCCGCCGGGCACCTCGACGCTGCCAAGGATGATCTGCAACACATGCAAAGCGCGGCAGGTCTGGAAGCCGTTGGAATGGGCGGAAATCCCGCGCATCGAATGGAAGCTGACCGGGCGACCGATCATCTTGTCATGCTTTACACCCCGGAAATCAGTCCAGGGCTGGTCGATCTCGATCTCTTCCTCGAAAGCCACTCGCGCCAGTTCGGCGGCGATATGGCGGATTCGTTTCGTGGAAATGCCGACACGGTCGGCCACTGCCTCGGGCGTGTAGTCGTCTGACAGATAACGCTCTGCCATAAGCTGGAACACCGGGCGATGCGTGACACCTGCATTGCGCCAGGTGCCGGCAAGGTCGGGCACTACATCGGGATCGTCGAAGGGCGCAGGCTTGCCGGTGCGGCGATCCAGAACCAGCATCTTGCCGTCTTCGTCGCGCAGTAGCAGACCGTGTTCAGGCGAGCTTTCGTCGCCATTCACCAGCACCGGCGCATTGGTGTAACGGCGCAGGTAATCGAGGTCGATCCTGCCTGCCTTCAGCAGGCAATGGATGAGCGACAGGATGAAGAGCCCGTCGGTGCCGGGGGTGATCCCCACCCATTCGTCGGCCACGGCGTTATAGCCCGAGCGGATCGGGTTCACGCCGATCACCTTCGCGCCGCGCGCCTTGATCTTGCCAAGCCCCATCTTGATCGGGTTCGAGTCGTGATCTTCCGCAACGCCGAAGATCATCAGCAGTTTCGTATGATCCCAGTCCGGCTGACCGAATTCCCAGAACGCGCCACCCATGGTGTAGATGCCACCCGCCGCCATGTTGACGGAACAGAAGCCGCCATGAGCCGCGAAATTGGGAGTGCCGTAGTTCTGCGCCCAAAGGCCCGTGAAGCTTTGCGACTGGTCGCGACCGGTGAAGAAGGCGAGCTTCTCGGGGTTGGTTTCGCGGATCGGTTTCAGCCACGACACCGCCAGTTCCAACGCCTCGTCCCAGGTGATTTCCTCGAACTCACCTGACCCGCGCGGACCGACGCGTTTCAGTGGCGCGCGCAGGCGCGAGGGCGCGTTGACCTGCATGATCCCCGCCGAGCCCTTGGCACAGAGCACGCCCTTGTTCACCGGATGGTCGCGATTACCCTCGATATAGGCGACCTGGCCGTCCTTCATGTGCACGTTGATCCCGCAGCGGCAGGCGCACATGTAGCAGGTCGTCTTGCGGATCTCGTCCGATACTTTCGGGGAGAGATCAATCGCGGGTTGAGTATGGGCCATGGGTGTCCTGTACCTTCCTGCCGGAATACCTGTTCTTCATTTCCGCCGTGTGCGGCGAACGGAGCACAAAAGTTAGGCTCTTTCCAGAACGTTTTATCGCATTTCTGGTAACGATGCTTGACCCAACAAGCGAGGGCCAGTCTTTTAGGGGCAATATGGCCAGTTTTTCTGTAAGCGCTTACATTATGTCGCAGAGATCAACCCTCTTCGCAGGGCTTCTGATGCTGTCTGGATGTGTTCCGGGGGGCGAATCACCAGGCGATGCGGCCTGTATTTCGACCAATAGCCCCCCGATGGTGCAGCGTGACATCTTTCAGCCCGGCGCGATAACCGTGGCGGCCGTGGGAGACGTTCTGATGCATGTACTTCTACAAGAAGTCGCAGCGTCACAGCCCGATGGATACGGTACGTTGCTGCGCCATGCCGCGCCGTATCTGCAATTGGCGGACGTGACCATTGCCAATCTGGAAGGCCCTGCTGCCCGCGATGTCCTGCCCGGTGGTGGAGAACGGGCGGTGCCTGCCGGGGTGATCTATGACGGTCAGGTGTATTCCGGCTACCCCGCGTTCAACTATCACCCCTCGTTGGTCCCGGCCTTGCGCGATGCGGGCATCGATGTGCTGCAGACGGCGAACAATCACGCGATGGACCGCGGGTCTCTGGGCGTCGACAGAACACATGAGGCGATTGCCGCGGCGGGACTGCCCCAGACCGGTACCCGGTCTCGTTCAGCGCCAGATGCGCCCTGGCACACGGTGATCACGGCAGGCGGCGCACGGATTGCCTTTCTGGCCTGTTCCTATTCCACCAACGGCCGCGCCGATCCCAACCATCAGGTTCTGCAATGCTACCAGGATGAGGCCGAGCTGCTGTCCACCATCCAGAGCCTGCGCGCCAGTGCGTCTGTCGATGCGGTGATTGTCCTGCCCCATTGGGGCGCGGAATACACCCAGTCCCCAGACGCCAACCAGCGCCGCCTTGCCCGCGCCGCGATGGAGGCCGGGGCCGCCGCCGTGATCGGCACCCACCCGCATGTGCTGCAACCAATCGAGCACGTCACCACGTCGGATGGGCGTCAGGGGTTCATCGCTTACTCGCTTGGCAACTTCATCTCGTCACAATGGACACTGCCACAGCGATCGTCGGTCATCCTTTATTTCGACCTGCTGCCCGGCCCGGGCGGGCTGGAGGCACAGATGCCCGCCTATCTCCCGACCCGCGTGACACGCTATGTCTCGGGCGTGGTGGTGCAGCCTGCCGAACAAGCGGTTGATGGGCAGCAAAGCGTCACCCATGTTGCGCAGGTTCTGGGGCATGAAGGCGTGCTAAGCTTGGCCGATATCGCACGCCTTCAGGGCCGCCCGATCTGCACGCGACGCAGCTGACGCGACGCAGGTGCTTGCGCAGCTTCGCAGCCCGTGCGACTTTGACCACCTGATCAAGAAATGGACCGGACGGGATGACCCAGACGACCCTAGAGACCACCACGACCGCCGCAGGACTGCCGCAGGTCAGTGACCCGCGCAACCCCGGCATGGCGCTGGATATGGATTGGGTGATGGGCGCGCAGGCCAACACCTCAGCCATTGAACGCCGCTGCGCCACCCTGCCCGGCCGCCGGACGGTCAAGAAGGAATATCAGGCCGCATGGCTGGCCCGCGCGATTTCCTGCATCGACCTGACGACACTGGCGGGCGACGATACGCCGGGCCGGGTGAAGCGGCTCTGCGCCAAGGCGATGCAGCCGGTGCGCGCCGATCTGCTGGAGGCCATCGGCCTGCCCAATCTCACCACCGGCGCGGTCTGCGTGTATCATGAGATGGTGCCGGTCGCGGTCGAGGCGCTGGCGGGGTCCGGCATTCCGGTCGCCGCCGTATCGACGGGCTTCCCGGCGGGGCTCTCGCCCTATCATCTGCGGGTGAAAGAGATCGAGGAAAGCGTGAAGGCCGGGGCCGAGGAGATCGACATCGTGATTTCTCGCCGCCACGTGCTGACCGGCAACTGGCAGGCGCTGTATGATGAGATGAAGGAGTTCCGCGAAGCCTGTGGCGAGGCGCATGTGAAGGCCATTCTGGCGACGGGTGAGTTGGGCACTTTGCGCAACGTCGCCCGCGCCTCGCTCGTCTGCATGATGGCGGGGGCGGATTTCATCAAGACCTCGACCGGCAAGGAAAGCGTCAATGCCACCCTGCCGGTGTCGCTGGTCATGATCCGCGCGATCCGGGCCTATCAACAGGCGACCGGATACCGTGTTGGCTACAAGCCCGCGGGCGGGATTTCGAAGGTGAAGGACTCGCTGGTGTACCTGTCGCTGATGAAAGAGGAACTGGGCGACAGATGGCTGCGGCCCGACCTCTTCCGTTTCGGCGCCTCGTCCCTGTTGGGCGATATTGAGCGGCAGCTGGAACAC
Organism: Nioella aestuarii; assembly: GCF_050896395.1. NCBI lineage: Bacteria > Pseudomonadati > Pseudomonadota > Alphaproteobacteria > Rhodobacterales > Paracoccaceae > Nioella > Nioella aestuarii. Next base: position 14,063 of record NZ_JBPBBA010000031.1, read on the forward strand.
CACGTGACCGGGGCCTATTCCGCCAGCTGGCGGCATGCGATGGCATAAGGAGGACGCATCATGCTCAATCAGATTTCTACTAAGACACGGTCAATTTTCCTCGCGCTGGCAACGAGTTGTCTTTCCACCGCGGCCTTTGCTCAGGTCAGCGAGGACTTCGGCGCAGAGTGGCTAGTCATAACGGGCACAACGAGCGCAGACCTAGTTCGCCGGGGATTTGAACTCTTGACGTCGTCCAGTCACACGATTGGAGATGCAACCGAGGTGGTCGTAACTTTTTGGCTCAATGAAAACGACGGCGTTGTTCGCTGTGTTGAATACCTGAATGGGCATGAGCCTGCGGGTGTCAGACTAATCGGTGACATCCGGCACTCAGAGAGACACTACGGCTGTGGCCTACCTTACCTCCCCCAGTGAACGGCGGAATAAATGACCATCCCCGAGATTTTCGAGACCATGGAGTACGGCCCCGCGATGGAAGACGCCTCCGAAGCCCGCGCGTGGATCGCCAGGCATGAGGGCCGGTTCGGCCAGTTCATCGGTGGGGCCTTCACGGCACCGGGTGAGACCTTCGCCACGAAGAACCCCGCCGCAGGTGAGGAATTGGCGCAGGTCACGCAAGGCAGCGCGGCGGATGTGGAGGCGGCGGTTGAGGCGGCCTCCAAGGCCTTCCCCCGCTGGTCGAAGCTGTCCGGGCACAAACGCGCCCGGCACCTCTATGCACTCGCGCGGCTCTTGCAGAAGCACAGCCGCCTGTTCGCTGTGGTGGAAACACTGGATAACGGCAAACCGATCCGCGAGGCCCGCGACATCGACGTGCCCCTCGCTCAGCGGCATTTCTATTATCACGCCGGTCTGGCGCAGCTGCGCGATAGCGAGTTGCCGGGGCACCAGCCGCTTGGCGTCTGCGGGCAGGTGATCCCATGGAACTTCCCGCTTCTGATGCTGGCGTGGAAGGTCGCGCCCGCGCTGGCCGCTGGCAACACGGTGGTGCTGAAGCCCGCCGAATACACGTCGCTCACCGCGCTGCTCTTTGCCGATATCTGCCGCGAGGCTGGGTTGCCCAAGGGTGTCGTCAATATCGTCACCGGCGATGGTGCGACGGGGGCGGCACTTGTCGAACATCCCGGCATCGCCAAGGTGGCTTTCACCGGCTCGACCGAGGTGGGCCGCAAGATCCGAGAGGCGACGGCGGGCAGCGGCAAGGCGCTGACGCTCGAACTGGGGGGCAAGTCGCCCTACATCGTCTTCGACGACGCCGATATCGACAGCGCCATCGAGGGGCTCGTGGATGCGATCTGGTTCAATCAGGGGCAGGTTTGCTGCGCAGGATCGCGCCTGCTTGTGCAGGAGAACATCGCAGAAGATTTCCATGCCCGACTCAAGGCCCGTATGGCCAATCTGCGCGCAGGCGATCCGCTAGACAAATGCATCGATATCGGCGCGGTGGTGGACCCGGTTCAACTTGCGCAGATCAGCCGGATGGTGAGCGAGAACAATGCGGGCGAGACCTATCATGCGCCGATCAACATGCCGTCCGAGGGCTGTTTTTACCCGCCCACGCTGATCACCGGGCTGGAGCCTGCGGACCGGCTGATGCAGGAGGAAATCTTCGGCCCCGTCCTTGTGTCCTCCACCTTCCGCACGCCGGGCGAGGCGGTGGCGATGGCTAACAACACGCGCTATGGGCTTGCAGCGACAGTCTGGACCGAGAACGTCAACCTCGCGCTCGACGTGGCGCCAAAGCTGGCGGCGGGGGTGGTCTGGGTCAACGCCACCAACCTCTTCGACGCGGCGGCGGGCTTCGGCGGGGTGCGCGAAAGCGGGTTTGGCCGCGAAGGTGGTTGGGAGGGTCTGTTGGCCTATCTCAAGCCCGCGGATGCGAGCAAGCCGGTGAAGCCTGCGAAGGTTCATGAGGCAGGCGAGGCGGATTTCGACGGGATCGACCGCACCGCAAAGCTCTATATCGGCGGCAAGCAGGCGCGGCCCGATGGCGGCTATTCGCGCGCCATTCACGGGCCGCGTGGCGCGCTGCTCGGCCATGTGGGGATCGCGAACCGCAAGGATATCCGGAACGCGGTGGAGGCGGCGCAGAAGGCCGCCGGTTGGGGCAAGACGACCGGGCACCTTCGGGCGCAGATCCTCTATTACCTGGCCGAGAACCTCGGTGCGCGGGGGGCCGAGTTTGCCGACCGGATCCGGGCGCAGACGGGGCGGTCTGCTGCCTCGGCCCGGGATGAGGTGGACATCGCGCTGTCGCGGCTCTTCAGCTACGCGGCCTGGGCTGACAAGTTCGACGGCGCGGCCAAATCGGTGCCCATTCGCGGCGTGGCGCTGGCGATGAACGAGCCCGTCGGCGTGATAGGGGCCTTCTGCCCGGAGGATGCGCCCTTGCTCGGCCCGGTGTCGCTGCTGGCGCCAGCGATGGCCATGGGCAACCGGGTGATCCTGGTCGCCGGCGAAAGCGCGCCGCTTAGCGCCACGGACCTTTACCAGGTGCTCGACACGTCGGACGTGCCCGGTGGTGTGGTGAACATCCTGACCGGGGCACATTCCGATCTGGCAAAACCGCTGGCCACCCATATGGATGTTGACGCGGTTTGGAGCTTCTCCTCCGCAGAAATCTCGGGTGCTGTGGAAAAGGGTAGCGCCGGAACGCTGAAGCGGACCTGGGTCAACAATGGGCGCAACCCCGATTGGTTTGGAGCAGCTGGCGAGGGCAAGGCGTTTCTGAGTGCCGCGACCGAGGTGAAAACGATCTGGGTGCCCTACGGGGAATGAGCGTGTTTCGCCGCCTGACGGCTTCGATCCGCGGGGGCTTTGCCCCCGCACCCCCAGAGTATTTACACCAAGAAGAAAAGCGGGTTCAGCGGCCCGACACACGGTCTTTCAGCTTGGCCCACCGGACAAGAACCCAGTCGACCGCGGGGTCTATCACGCGATCCTCGAACCGTTCCCAGAGTCTCCACAGGAAGAAGACAAACCCGGCTAGAAGCAGAAGGATCACGATGTTGAGCCACGGAAAGAAGGTCACGTCGGGGCCATCAACGGCGCGGATCGCCACGGCATTGGGATAGATAGACAGGGCCGGCAGCCGCCATCCGTAATGGGTGATCACAACCCATTGCGGATTGGCAGACGTGCTGGTCAGATCCGCCGCCTCGGCATGAAGATTAGAGCTGTCGAGCTTGAAATAGGGCGGCCAGCCGAAGCCCGTATCCTCGTTGCGATAGACACTGACATTGCCATCGGGTTGGGTCGTGTTGATCAAACGCAGATCGCGGTTGGTTCCGTCCGTGTTGCCTGTATCCGAGCGGGCATAGAACATCCGGTTCCAGCCCGACAGGTCAGCTCGGATGATTTCGGTTCCAGTGATCCGCACGACATCACGTCCCGGCAAGGTGTAATGCAGGAACCCGCCAATGAAGAGCGCGATCAGCAGCAGGATAATCCAGCGAACCCATCTCATATCGGTCAATTCCTTTCCGGCGAATGGCCTTTTCCTATCGTGTCAGATGGGCACCGCCAAGCCAAATACGAGGGCTTGCGGCATGATGGCCATGGGCGCAAAGTGCGCGCATGAGTGATGATCCAAGCCTAGACCGCCTGTTTGCCGAGATCGCTGCCCGTGAGGGAGAGCTGATCCAGCTGACACAAGACCTTGTCCGCATTCCCACGCTGAACCCGCCGGGGCTGCATTACCACGACATCTGCGATTTTCTTGGCGACCGGCTGCGCCGCAAGGGTTTCCACGTGGACATGATCCGCGCCCGTGGTGCGCCTGCCGACAGCGAGAAATACCAGCGCTGGAACGTTGTGGCGCGTCATCAGGGGGCAGGCGGCACCGGCGAATGCGTGCATTTCAACAGCCACCACGACGTGGTCGAAGTGGGCCATGGCTGGACCACCGACCCGTTCGGGGGCGAGTTGAAAGAGGGGCGCATTTACGGGCGCGGCACTTGCGACATGAAGGGCGGGCTTGCTGCGTCTGTCATCGCGGCAGAGGCGTTCATTGCGGCCTTCCCCGACTATTCCGGCGCCATCGAGATCAGCGCCACGGCGGATGAGGAGTCCGGTGGCTATGGCGGTGTTGCCTACCTGGCGGAACATGGCTGGTTCTCGCCCGAGAAGGTCCAGCACGTGATCATCCCCGAACCGTTGAACAAGGATCGGATTTGTCTGGGTCATCGCGGCGTCTGGTGGGCCGAGATCGAAACCAAGGGACGGATCGCCCATGGCTCCATGCCCTTCCTAGGTGACAGCGCCATCCGTCATATGAGTGCGGTGCTGGAGGAAATGGAGCGCACACTCTATCCGCTGCTCGCCGGAAAGCGCACGGCGATGCCGGTTGTGCCCGAGGGGGCGAAGCAATCGACGCTTAACGTGAATTCCATTCATGGGGGAGAGCCAGAGCAGGACTCGGATTATACCGGCCTGCCCGCGCCCTGCGTCGCAGACCGATGCCGCATCGTCATCGACCGGCGCTTTCTGATCGAGGAAGACCTGAACGAGGTGAAGGCCGAGGTCGCGCGGATGCTGGAAGGCATCAAGGCCAGTCGTCCGAATTTCGAATATGACATCCGAGACTTGTTCGAGGTGATCCCTTCTATGACGGACGAGGACGCGCCGGTGGTGAAAACCGTGCAGGCCGCGATCGAAAAGGTCTTGCACAAGCAAGCGGAATTCGTTGTCTCACCCGGCACCTATGACCAGAAGCATATCGACAGGATAGGCAAGCTTAAGAACTGCATCGCATACGGGCCGGGCATTCTGGACCTTGCCCATCAACCCGATGAATGGGTGGGGGTGCAGGACATGATGGACAGCGCCAAGGTGATGGCGCTCACTCTGCGGGAACTGCTGACCTGAAGGGGCGGGCGCGGCATCGTGTCATGGGCGCGAGGCCAGGGCCGAGCCGAAGCCTTGCAACCCGCGCAAGCCGGGGTTGAGGATTCGTCGGGTGGTGGTGGGCTGAGCAGAGGCGTATCAGCGCCACCGAACACCTTCCATCCCGATCTTATACAGGATCAAGACAATGCCTCACGCAGCCCACAACCTGCACGCCTTCAGCTTTCTGATGACCGCCCTAGATCTGCGCGGTCTCTTCCCCGGCACCCGCACCCGCAAGGCGTCTGAACCGGTCCCGCACTGGATCGACTTCCTGCATCCGACCCCGCGGGACTAAAACGCGCCGGACCGCCCTTGCCGGTTCGCGCCAGTCACGAAAACAACAGGGTCGCCGCTGGACCGCAGGGCGGCGATCAGCAGATACGGCAGGAACACCACCGCGCCGAACAGCATTGCTGCACCAAGCGCGATGCCAGCCCCGCTGAACCCATGCCGCCAGGCGACCCAGAACGCCGAAAGCAGCAGATATAGCAGGAAATCCAGAGCGAACTGGCCGGGCCATGTGACAGTCAGGATGGCGCTGAAAAAGGGTGTAAAGAAGTCCAACCCGTCGCGCAGGATCACCGCGCCGGAATAAACCCAGATCACCGCAACCATTCCTGCGATCAGCCATTTGATTCCTTGCATGACAGACTCCTGTTCTATGTGTCAGCTCTGGCAGTAACTGGACCGGGGTCATTGCAGCAATTACCTCTGAGGTAACTGTGTTTCGCTCGGGCAGAGCGCTATGCTGCCGCTGTGTTTCAGCCGGAGATCCCCCATGCAATTCGGAGAGTCCTTGCGCGACTGGCGCAGCAAAAGACGAATGAGCCAACTCGATCTGGGTTTGTCGGCCAATGTGTCGGCCCGGCATATCTCGTTTCTCGAAACCGGCCGGTCACGGCCGAGCCGGTCGATGGTCCTGACACTTTGCGAGGAGCTGGATGTGCCCCGCCCCGACCGCAACCACATGCTGACCGCCGCTGGCTTTGCACCGCTCTACAAGGCGCGCAACTGGGAGGCGTCCGACATGGAGCCCGCCCGCGCGGCGATGGAACATATGCTGACCAGCCACGCGCCCTATCCCGGCCTCGCGCTGGACCGGCATTGGCGCATTTTGCGGATGAACGCGCCTGCCGAACGGCTCTTTGGCCTGTTCGGGATACAGGAGGGCGACGCGATGTTGGAAGCGATGCTTGGAAACGCGACACTCCTAGATGCCATCGAGAACCTGCCGGAATTGGCCCTGCATCTGTCGGCACGACTGCGTACAGAGAGCGCCCATCTGGGGGGCGACGCGGTGCTGGAGGCCTATGCGGCAGCTCTTGACCGGCTGATCGCCGCGAGACCTCGGGCCGACGGACCATTGCCCGCCTTTGTTCCCACGCTGATCAGGTTGGGGGACGCGCGGCTTTCATTCTTGTCCACCATTGCGCAGTTCGGCTCGGCCGAGGATATCGCGCTGGCAGAGATCCGGGTGGAGCTTATGTTCCCCGCAGACGACGCCACTCGCGCCGCGATGACGCCCCCTTGACCCCATGCCGCGGCTCACCTAGGAGATGCGCAGGCCGCAGGCGCCTGCCATCCGCAGACATTCGTCATGGTGAAGCCCTGTTACTGATACGACCCATCATCCTGCTCGCATATCGCGCGGATGGTAACGCGGATACCCGTCCAGTCTTTGCGATGTGTTCACAGCAAGGAGATAGGGGCCATGTCAGTCATTCCCCGGAACACGTTCACAGACGGACCGCTTGGCGCAACCTATGCCCGAACGGCCCTTCCCATCATATTCGTCATGGGCATGAACGGGCTTTTGTCCGTCAGCGATGCTCTCTTTCTGGGCCGCTATGTCGGGCCAGACGCGCTTGCCGCCGTCACCATGATGTTTCCCGCCTACATGGTGATCGTGGCCAGCGCTACCTTGACCGGCAGCGGGTTGTCCAGCGTGCTGGCCCGGCATCTGGGGCGCGCGGATGGCCCTGCCGCGCGTCAGGTCTTTGCCTCTGCGCACGGATTGGCAGTGGCGATAAGCGGTCTGCTGATCCTTGCATTCTTGCTGTTTGGGCCGGCTGTTGCCCTTGCCACGGCGAGAGGGGACACCGCATTGGCGGATATGGGGCTAAGCTATATGCGCATCCTCGTGCTGGCTGCGCCTTTGACATTCCTTCTGTCGGTGCATTCCGACGCCCTGCGCAACGAAGGGCGTGCGGGTTTCATGGCGGCGATGAGCCTGCTGGTGTCACTGGCCAATATCGGCTTCAACTACCTGCTGATCGCTGGACTTGAGATGGGCGTGGCCGGGTCAGCCTATGGCACCGTACTTGCACAGACGCTGGCCTTTTCGATCATCGCGGGGTTTCGCGCTCGGAGCCAAGCCGCTCTGACCCTCAGGGGACTATTCCAGCACAATCCTCTTACCGGGTGGGGTGAGATCCTGTCGCTTGGCGCCCCGCAGAGCCTGACTTTCATCGGCATCGCCCTTGGAACGGCGGCGGTCATGGCCGCGCTGCAAATGACCGGCGGGAACGACTATGGCGTGACGGTATCAGCCTATGGCATCGCCTCTCGGCTGCTGACTTTTTTCTTTCTGCCACTTCTGGGACTGTCCCATGCCATGCAGTCGATTACCGGCAATTGCATCGGGGCCGGTCAACCCGACAGGGCGCGAAACAGCCTGCGCCTGGCGATCGCCCTGGCCTTTGGGTACTGCCTGCTGACGCAGATCGTTCTGCTTGTGTTTGCCAGTCGCATCGGGGCGGGGTTTGTCGAAGATACCGCCGTGGTGGCCGAGGTCGGGCGCATCTTGCCGATGATCACGGCGGCAATTGTCCTGACCGGGCCACTGATGATGACCGCCATGCATTTTCAGGCCATCGGAGATGCGGCACGCGCAGCGTTGCTTGGCCTGTCCAAACCTTTCCTGTTTGCCATTCCCCTGACTTTTGGACTGGCGCTATGGATCGGTGAAACCGGGGTCTGGCTGGCCGGGCCGGTGGCCGAGGTGCTACTTCTCGTGCTGACCTTGATTGTCCTGCGACGCAGTCCGACGCCAGCAGCGCAGGAGGTGCGCCCATGAAATCGCCCTTACCTACCCGCAATGCGGCCAAGGATGCCGCCCGAGATCTGCGAAAAACTTTGGCCAAAGACGGTGAACATATCAGCCACGGTCAAGCGCTTGACCGGGTGGCCCGCGCCCACGGATTCCGAGATTGGAACACGCTGTCCGCCGCCATCGCCGACACGCCCCCAACCCGGCTAATCCCCGGTGCGCGGCTATCGGGGCGATATCTGTCGCAGCCATTCATAGCAACGGTGCTAAGCGTGGAAGAGCCCAAGAAGGGTTGGTTCCGCGTAGGGTTGGATCTTGATAACCCGGTGGATGTGGTGACGTTCGATAGCTTTTCGAACCTGCGCAGGCGGATTCGGGGGACCGTTGGACCAGATGGCAGGTCGAAGGAGACGACCTCGGACGGTGTCCCCCATCTGGTTCTGGATCTTTGAAAGTCCGGGCCGGGATTGCCTCGTCGCTACCAAGCGGCATGTCCGCGACCACAATCGCGTATGTCAAACGCCGCCGGACCGTCGCGCCATGCATCCCCCCAAATATCCATGATGGGGCCAAGCGTGCTGTCCATATCTTGCAGCAGCTTGCCAGCCGAATCGCCTACCAAAGCGATATCGCAATGCCGGTCGATCAGCCTGGCAACGGGGTGACTAAGCCAATCAGACAGACCAGCGGCACCCCGTCTTTGCGGGCCCGGATATCAGCGGGCATCGGGGCGGTTTTCCTTGCAGCGGTGTTCATGTCCCTTCCCATGCAGCGCCATTGTGAGACTGCGGCATAGTGCGCTGCGGCGCATAAATTCAGCAACGCCACGAGGGCCACGCAAGAAATTTCCTCGTCAACTCGCTTGATTAAGCGCCCGCTTCGCCCTTTCATGGGGCAGAGGACCGGCATGCGACCGGCCATGACAGGGAGAAATGATATGCGTATCCTGCAAACCACGGCGCTTGCGCTGGTTCTGGGCAGCACCGCCGCCTTCGCCACCACGACCGACATCACGATCGGTATGCAGTTGGAGCCACCCAACCTTGACCCGACCTCTGGCGCGGCGGCCGCGATTGACGAGGTCACCTACGCCAATATCTTCGAAGGTCTGACGCGCTTTGCCTCTGACGGATCGGTCATTCCGGGCCTTGCCGAAAGCTGGGACATTTCCGAAGACGGGCTGACCTACACGTTCCATCTGCGCGAAGGTGTCATGTTCCATGACGGAACCAGCTTCACCGCCGAAGATGCAGTGTTCAGCCTCGACCGGGCCCGCGCCGAAGAATCTACCAACGCGCAAGGCGGCCTGTTCGCCGGGATCGCCAGTGCCGAGGCAGTCGATGACACCACGCTTGTCGTCACTCTCTCGGACCCAAATGGTAGCTTCCTGTTCAACATGGCCTGGGGTGACGCCGTAATGGTCGCGCCCGAAAGTGCCGAAAGCAACGCCACCAACCCCGTGGGCACTGGCCCCTTCCGGTTCAGCGAATGGGTACAGGGCGACCGTGTAGAACTGGTTCGCAACGAAGATTACTGGGGCGAGCCGGTAGCGCTTGAAGCAGCGACCTTCCGCTTCATCAGCGACCCAAGCGCGGCTTTTGCGGCGATGATGGCGGGCGACGTGGATGCGTTCCCGGTCTTTCCCAGCCCTGAAACGCTGGCCCAGTTCGACGCCGACCCGCGCTTCAACGTGATCGTGGGCTCGACCGAAGGTGAAACGATCCTCTCCACCAACAACATGGCCGATCACCTGTCTGACGTGCGCGTGCGGCAGGCGATTGCCCATGCGATCAACCGTCAGGACATTATCGACGGGGCAATGTTCGGCTATGGCACGCCCATCGGCACCCATTTCGCACCGCATAATCCCGATTATGTCGACCTGACCGGCATGTCCGAGTACAACCCCGGCCGCGCCCGCGAATTGCTGGCCGAAGCCGGGGCCGAAGGGATCACCCTACGCCTGATGCTGCCGCCGCCGTCTTATGCGCGCCGCGGGGGCGAGATCGTCGCCGCTCAGCTGCGAGACGTTGGGCTGGATGTGGAGATTTCCAACCTGGAATGGGCGCAGTGGCTGGAACAGGTGTTTCGCGGCCATGACTTCGACCTGACCATTGTCAGCCACACGGAGCCGATGGATATCGGCATCTATGGCCGCGACGATTACTACTTCCAGTATTCGTCTGACGCGTTCAATGCCGTGATGGCAGAACTGAATGCCACCACTGACCCGGCGGGCCGGTCTGCCCTGCTGCAACAGGCACAGCGGATCATCGCCGAGGATTATGTGAACGGCTACCTGTTCCAGCTGGCCAAGACCGGTGTTGCCAATGCCGATATTGAAGGACTTTGGGAAAACTCGCCCACGCAGGCCATCGACCTGACCGGGGTGCGCTGGACCGACTGAGGTCTGCCCCCCACTGATGACCCCCGCCGCGAGGCGGGGGTTTTTCTTTGCAAAGGGTTCCGAAATTGGTTCCACCCCCGTCAACCCGCGTCAACAAGGTGCTGCCCGGTGTGCTGCTCAGCCTGCTGGCGATCCTTCTGTTCGACCTGATGGGGCTGGTGATCAAGCACCTGTCCAGCAGCTACGGCGCTGCTGAACTGTCAGCATGGCGAAACCTGTTTGGCCTGATCCCGGCCGGCATCGCCCTATGGTCGTCGCGTGCATGGCGCCAGGGGGGCCGCACGCTGCGCCTGCGTCAGTGGCATATCCCTCTGATCCGCGGACTTGCCGTAACCGTCGCGCAATTTTGCTTCTATCTGGCGCTTGGGCGGCTGGCTTTTGCCACGGCGGCAACCATTTCCTATTCCAACGCGCTTTTTATCCTCGTCTATTCCGTCCCCCTTTTGGGGGAAAGGGTGGGCCTGTTCCGTTGGTGCGCGGCATTGATCGGCTTTGCGGGTGTCATCCTTGTCATGGGGCCGGGGCGCGAGAGTTTCACTTGGGAGGCACTGCTGCCGCTTGCCGCTGCCTCGCTATATGCCTTCGCGGGTGTCTCATCGCGGATGATGGACGAGGACGTACCAAGCCCGTTGATCAACCTGTGGTCTTCGTCCGTCTCCTGCATCGGGGCCTTTACGCTTGCGATGGCGCTTGGCGGCTTTACCACCCCGGCCTCGCTGACAGATATGGGGTGGATTCTGTTGATGGGCCTCTTCGGCGGGTCAGCTGTGCTGAGCATGGTGGTGGCCTACCGCATGACCGAACCCGGAAACCTTGCGCCCTTCGCCTATTCGGGCATCCCCACAGCCTTCGTTCTGGGCTGGTTATTCTTTGGGGAAAGCCCGTTCTCGGACCTGTTTCCGGGGGCCATCCTGATCATCGCGGGCGGGTTAATGATCGTGTGGCGGGAACGGCGCAACATGCGAAAGGCCTGATCTGGGCGGGACCAAATTCCTTGCAAGGAATTTTCAAGGATCTTGCAAGATCCTTCCCCGCTCAGACCGCAAAGGCCGCGCTATCTTCCTCACCGGCGATATCCAGAACCACCGCCCCGCGCCGATGCCGCCCCTCGACATGGGCATAGCCATCACGGATGTTGTCGAACGGATAGACCCGATCAATCAACGGGCGCAGATCACCCGCAAGCACCAGGTCGGCCACCGTTTCCGCCAGGGCCCGGCTATCCCCGTTCACATGCAGCTTCATACGCTTTCCGCCACCAAATCCGGAAAGCAGAGCACGCGGCACATCGCCGATGCCGAAGTTCAACGGCAAAAACAGACCCCTCTCGGCAAGAAGCCCCTTGGCCGTACTGAAGCTGATTGCTCCGACGGTGTCGAAAATCAGGTCAAACCGCTCTGAGAGGGTCGCAATATCGGTCACCCGATAGTCAACCACAGCATCCGCCCCGAGATCTCGCAGATAATCGAGATTGTCGCCACTGGCCACGCCTGTGACATGCGCGCCAAGCCATTTCGCGATTTGCACAGCATATCCGCCGACCCCGCCAGACGCCCCGACGATCAGAACCTTCTGCCCCGGCTGAACAGCCGCCACATCGCGCAGGAATTCTATCGCGCAGTTGGTTCCGAAAGGCAGCGATGCGGCTTCCTGAAAGGTCAGGCCTCCGGGAATGGGGGCAATCGAACCCTCCGCTGACATGGTCAGGTACTCCGCGTGGGCCCCGAACATGCTGAACCCGAATACCCGTTCCCCCGGCCTGAAGCGGGTCACGCCTTCGCCCACAGCCTCAACAACACCGGAAAAGTCACCGCCAAGAACCGGTTTGCGCGGGCGGAAAAGCCCCGTCATCAGCCGCCCTGGCAGCCACAGCCCCCCCGGGAAGGCCGAGGCGCGCAGCCGCCAATCGCCGGTCGTGATCCCGGCGGCCATGACCTTAACCAGAACCTCACCTCGCCCTGGTTCCGGGCGAGGTAGCTCTCGCGGCTGAACCACATCCGGGCTGCCATAACTTTCGCATATCATCGCTTTCATTTCAGTCTCCTTTGTCGCTGTTGCGGCACGGATAGACCACCAGGATTCATGCGTAAATTGAGAGAATGTGCAACCGAACCATGCATGAATGCATGATTAGCCTTGCTCATGAAAAAGCCCCCGCCGGATCGCTCCGCCGGGGGCCACACCTGCTTAAATCACCTTACATCGGAGGGATTGCGAAGAACATGGTTTCGCCGGAATGGTCGTCGACACCGTCATTGTCGGTCGACACCCACATCGTGCCGTCAGCCATGATCGCCAGGCCTTCGACCTTGTCCAACACATAGCCGCCTGTTGAGGTCAGGTAGGGGATCAGGTCCAGAACCACCTCATGGTCAACCACCGGCAGGTCGCCGCCCAACGGGGCAGGCACCATATCGGCCAGCGCAACGCGGGTGATCAGTTTGGTCACTGCATCCGACCCGATCTGGTTGTCGCGTTCGATCAGGTAGACATAGTCGCCATGGGCAACGATTTCCGACAGGCCAACCCAGCCGGTTTCCGGTGTCGTGGTTTCATACAGCACCGCGCCCCATTCCTCGGTTTCGGTGTTGTAGGCCACCAGCTTGACGTGATGCGCAGGGTCGTCAGCCCATTCACGCTGCACCGCCATCCAGAGGGTGTCGCCGACCATAGTGATCCCCTCGAAGCCGAAACGGCGTTCCACCGCCTGCAACTCTGCCGGTAGCGGGACGTAGTCTTCGATCTCGCCATCGGCCCCAACATGATACAGCGCGTGCGGCACCAGACGGTCGGTGCGCCCTTCAGAGGCAATCCAGAAACCACCATCGCCATCCAGCGTGATGCCTTCCATGTCCAGCAACTGCGCCGGTTGACCGCCACGAGTCACACGGATCGCATCGATGATGCGCGAGGGGCCGTCCAGTGACGGATCGATCACGAAGATCGTCGGCTGCATCGCATAAAAGCTGTCATTCACGGCGTAGATCAAACCGCTTTCCGGGTCAGCCACCATGCCAGAGATCGCACCCCAACCGGTCAGCTCATCCATGCCTTCGGATGTCAGATGCGGATAGGCCGCGTCGGCGTCCTGATACTCGTAAATCATGACATGGCTGCGCGCAGCGCCGTCTTCCAGCCCGTCCACCTCGTTGGCGCTGATCAACAGCCCACGTTCGGGAATGGTTACGTAGCCTTCCGGCCCGATGCCAGAGGGTAGCAGTTGTTCCAGCACAGGATTTGCCGGGTCGGTCACGTCATAGACGCCCACCACACTGGCGCGTTCGGCACCAACAAAAACGTAGGGCGTGCCGCCGAATACGTCGAAAGTGACCGACTCGGGTTCCACACCTTTGTTGCCGGACCGGCGTTCCGGGTAGTGCCCGATCTGGATGATCGCCTCTTCGAAAGACGTGCCGGATTCGTAAACCACGGTGCCGTCCTGATGGAAGATGGTCCAGCCGCGCGATCCGCCATCCATGTCGCCTTCATTGGCAATGGCGAAATGGCCGTCGTCGATCCAGGTCACCGCGTCAGGTTCGCGCAGGCGGCCCATCTGCACGCCGTCATAGACAAAGGCGCGCTCTTCTTCGACGTCAATTCCAACGAGGTCGACGGCACCCGCCGAGAAGTGGCTCAGCACTTCACCAGATGCATTCAGAACAACCATGTGATTGTTTTCCTGCATGGTCACGACGATCTCGTTCTCGCTGTTGATCGAGACGAATTCCGGTTCCGGGTCTTCGGGCGACACGTCGGCCAGACCGGTCACGTCGGCAACGATCATGGCGTCGCACTGCATGACCCCATCAGTCAGCGGCACAATCGCAACGAAGCCCGCAGGCATCTGACCGGTGCGGCCATCGCCCAGATCCTCGTCACGCTCGTTCTCAATGGCGACCGCAATGAAGCTGTGGTCGGGTGCCGCGGCAACGCTGTCAGGCTGTCCGCCAAGGTCGCAATCGCCCAGCGTTTCGCGGCTGTCCACATCAATAGCCAGAAGGTGACCGGACGTGTTGATATAGTCGGCAGAGGTGTTGACGCCTGCAAAGGCGGTCTGCCCGATAACAGCGACCGAGGTCGGCTCGCCATCCAGCGCGACCACCCCCGCAGCTTGCGGATTGGACGGATCGGTGATGTCAATGAAGCCGAGCACTTCAGCCGGGCTGTCAGTATAGACAAGCGTCATGCCATCAGCTGTGGCGGCGATGATCTCGGACGAGGTTTCCTCAGCGTCCGGTATGTTCTGAGCGACCGGGAAAGACGCAATGCGGTTGAAATTCATGTCTGCAAGTGCAGGACCAGCCATCAGGGCTGCGGCAGTGCCAAGCAGGACGGTGCGATAGGTCATAGGATGTCTCCAGCGGTTGGATACGCTCCCCGTGCCCTAGCTTTGTGACAACCGCATAAAGCTTAGATGATAGGCTTGTGAAACCACATGTGCGAATTCCTTTGATGCCACGCCTGGATGACTGGCCTGCGCTCGATACAGGTTTGACTGATTGGTCTGATCAGACGCCCCGGCGCTGTTTCTTTCGGAAGGCTTCCTGACCTGCGCGGGCGTCCCTGACGCTTGCGCGTTCCGATACTTCGGGAACACCCACATACCAATCGGCGCCACCTGGCGTCCAGGTATAGGCATCCGAAGCCATGCTTAGCACCGTGGTTCGATCCGTGCCCTGTGCCCAGTCCAATGCGGCCTCCAGATCGGCCAGGCTTTCGCAACGCCGCGACAGCGCACCCATTGCCTCGGCATGTTTTGCGAAATCCACATGCAGCGGGTTGGCCTTGTTCACCACTCGGCTATCTTTCAGCAGGTTATTGAAACCGGGCACGCCCATGCCGGTTTGCAGGCGATTGATCACCCCGAAACCGCCATTATCGCAAACAACCACGATCATCTTGTGCCCCGAAAGGACCGAGGAATAGATGTCGGAATTCATCATCATGTAGGATCCGTCACCGACCAACACGATCGGAGTCCCGTTACTCCCCTTAGCCATTGCATGGCCCCAGGCACCGGCAATCTCGTATCCCATGCAGGAAAATCCGAATTCACAGTCAAAAGTATTCGGCGCTTTGACACGCCAGTTCTTGACCGATTCACCCGGCAGGCCACCTGCCGCCGTCACGACGGTGTCCTCCGGTTTTGCCACCTTGTTCACCACGGCAATCACCTGCGAATAGCTGGGAACCGCCGCATTGGTTGGCGTTTGGCGTTCATTCAGCATCGCATTCCAGTCGGCATATAGTTTTTTTGCCTGGTTCATTCGGGTCGGGGGGCAACGCCAGTCGCCAAGCGCTGCATCCAAGTCGGCCAGCGCTTCCAGCGCGTCACCAACAACCGGCAGGGCTCGGTGCTTGCGGGCATCAAAGCGGGCCGCATTGATGTTGATGAACTGAGCGTCACGGGGAAAGGTCGTCCAGGATCCGGTGGTGAAGTCCTGCAAGCGGGTACCAACCGCGATCACCACATCAGCCGTTTCGGCAATCCCCTTCGCGGCGTCGGTCCCCTCGATCCCCATCGGGCCGATATAGGCGGGATGATCATGAATGACCGCGCCCTTCCCTGCGATGGTTTCCGCCATCGGAATACCACGGTCTCGGGCGAACTGGGCCAGAGCCTCTCCAGCGCCGGAATAGCGCACGCCACCGCCTGAGATGATCATCGGGTTCTTGGCGGTTTTCAATAGCTCCACCGCCGCCGCGATCTCGTCTCTTGATGGACGCAGACGCGGGATCGTCCAAAGCGTTTCCTCAAAGAATTCGTTCGGATAGTCGTAGGCGAGTTCCTGAATATCCTGTGGCAGACCGATAAACGCCGGACCGCAATCGGCGGGGTCCAACATGGTGGCCACGGCTTGCGGGAGGCTGCTGAGGATCTGGGCGGGATGTGTGATGCGGTCCCAGTAACGCGAAACAGCACGGAAGCTGTCATTCACGGTGGTGGAAGGGCAACCGAAGTGCTCCACCTGCTGCAAGACGGGGTCCGGCAAGCGGTTGCTGAACGTGTCCCCACAGAGCAGCAGGACCGGCAAGCGGTTGGCATGGGCCACGCCCGCCGCCGTCACCATGTTGGTTGCCCCAGGCCCAACCGAGGTCGTCGCGACCATTATCTGGCGGCGCAGCTTGGCCTTGCCATAGCCGATGGCCGCCAGTGCCATGGATTGTTCGTTCTGCCCGCGCCATGTCGGCAACTGATCCTGTACCTGTTCCAATGCTTCGGACAAACAGGTGACATTGCCGTGCCCGAAGATACCGAACACCCCGGCGAACAGGGGCACCCGTTCGCCCTCGATCTCGGTGAATTGGTTGCAGAGATAGCGGACAAGTGCCTGGGCCATGGTCAGGCGCACGGTGCCTTGGGTCATGAGACCTCCTCCGGGTGGCGAAATCCTCTTCCTGTTGGAACGTATATTGACAATAAGAGGTATATGCAATGAGTATTGCGAATACGCATCGCCGTTGGCTTTGGCGACCGATGCCCTTGCCCGCTGCCAAGCCTGTGCAGGACGCTGGCGCTGAAATCGGGCATGGTTGAGATTAACAGCTGTGCGTTCGCTGCATCCAAGGCGCTGGTCGTTGGAATTGGCTTCTTTGGCCTTGGGCGGAAAAACGTCGGTGAAAGGATCGAGAATGATCTCGACACCAAGCGTGTACAGATCGTGTTTTGAAGGGGGACATCATGCAGAACAACAAACTAAAGGCCCTGTGGGCGTCCGGCCGGCCGGCACTGAATGGATGGTGTTCCATTGGCAATCCCTTCACCGCAGAAATCATGGCCGCGCAAGGCTATGACAGCGTCACAATCGACATGCAGCATGGCGCGCTGGATTATTCAGCTGCGCTGCCGATGCTTCAGGCGATGAAAGCCTCTGAGGCGACGCTGATGGCGCGGGTACCGTGGCTAGACCCCGCCGCGATCATGAAGGCACTGGATGCGGGTGCCATGGGGATCATTTGCCCGATGATCAACACAGCTGAGGAAGCTGCCGAATTCGTCAGCTACATGCGCTATCCGCCTCACGGGCAGCGCAGCTATGGCCCGACACGTGCCGCAGTGGCGATACCGGGATATGGGGTTGCCGCCAATGACGAGGTGCTGGCACTGGCGATGATCGAAACCGCCGAGGGTATGGCAAATCTCGAAGCAATCGCCGCGACTTCGGGACTTGACGGCATCTATGTGGGCCCGGCCGACCTGACCCTGGGGACACAACAGGGGCGGTTGGCGCCGGGCTTTGACCGCGAGGAACCCGAGATGCTTGCGCTTATCAAACGTATCGCGGACACGTGCCGCACCAACGATATCCGCGCCTGCATCCATTGCGGCACACCTGACTATGCCGCCCGAATGATCGACATGGGTTATTCCCTGACCACAGTCTCTGGCGATGCGCGCCTGCTAGCCGGTGCGGCAGCGGAATCGGTTACGGCTTGGCGGCGCCGGGTCGGCCAGAGTGCAACACCCGCCGACACCGGAGGGACATACTGATGCCCAGACTTCTGGTTGCCGGAAAGTTGCACCCCGCGGGGGAGGCGAGGATAGCCGCCTTGCGCACCGAAGGGATCGAGGTGGACTATGTGGAGGAGATCTCCGAGGAGTCCTACCTGCCTCTTATGGCCACCGCCGATGCACTTGTCCTGCGCACACAGCCCCTGACAGCAGAGACCATCGCAAACGCCCCACGGCTCAAGGTCGTATCGCGCCATGGGGTTGGCTACGACGCGGTCGATGTAGCGGCGCTGACGGAACGGGGCATTGTACTGACCATCGTCGGCGACGTGAACTCTGCCTCGGTTGCGGAACAGGCAATGATGTTTCTGCTTGCGGCCTCCAAACGGGTGCTGAGAGCCGACCGTGCAGTGCGCGATCCCGCCCTTTGGGGATGGCGCAACCGGCTGGAGCAGCAAGAGATTTCTGGAAAGAACCTGTTGATCGTGGGCTATGGCCGGTCGGGCCGGAAGCTGGCAAAGATGGCGGCAGGGTTTGACATGCAGGTCCGTGCCCATGACCCCTATCTTGAGCGTGTGGGCTGGCCTGATGGACCGGTTCGCCCATCCGGTCTGGACGAGGGACTGGCCTGGGCCGACTGCATCTCGGTCCATATCCCGAAAGTCGAGCGTCCCATTCTGGGCGCTGATGAGCTGGCGCGCTGCAAACCCGGCGTGATCATCGCAAACACGGCCCGTGGCGGCGTGATAGACGAGGCCGCGCTGGCCGATGCCCTGGCCTCGGGCCATGTAGGAGGCGCGGGCGTGGATGTGTTCGAGACCGAGCCCCCCGGCGCGGATATGCCGCTCACCGGCTGTGATACGGCCCTGCTGACACCGCATGTTGCGGGGCTGACGGAGGAAGCCAGCGAGCGTATGGCACTGGCCTCGATTGAAAACGCGATTGGGTTTCTTGATGGCACCCTTGACACTAGCTTGATCGTGAACCCGGAGGCATTCGATGGCTGACCGCAAAACACTCAAAATTGGCCTGATCGGCACCGGGTTCATGGGACAGGCCCATGCGCTTGGCTATGCTACCGCGGAGAAGGTCTTTGACATGCCATATGGGCTGTCCCTGCACCGGGTTGCTGATGTGACCGAAGAGGCCGCCGCGCGGGCCGCACATCGCTACGGCTTCGCCGGATGGACCACCGATTGGCGCGATTTGCTGGCTGACCCTGAAATTGACGTTATCGACATCACCGCGCCAAACGCCCTGCATAAGGAAATGGCACTGGCGGCGATTGCGGCTGGCAAACATGTCTATTGCGAAAAGCCCCTTGCGCCGCTGTCTGCCGATGCCCGCGAGATGGCGCAGGCCGCAAAAGCCGCTAGCGTGGTGACGCAGGTCGGGTTCAACTACCTTTGCAACCCAATGATGACTTTGGCCAAGCAGATGATTGAGGCAGGCGAATTGGGTGAGATCCGCAGTTATCGCGGCATCCATGCCGAGGACTACATGACCGATGCAAGCGCCCCCCATTCTTTTCGCACCGACCCGGTTGGCGGCGGCGTGTTGGCTGATCTGGGCAGCCACGCACTGGCAACAGCAGAATACCTTCTAGGTCCGATCACCGGCGTCATGGGCGATTGCGTGACCGCCATCAACAGCCGCCCAAGGCGTGACGGCAGCCCGGCCCCGGTTGAGATCGACGATGTCTCGCGCGCGTTTTTACGATTTGACAACGGGGCGTCCGGGTCAATCGAAGCAAATTGGATCGCCACGGGCCGCAAGATGCAGCATGATTTCGAGGTCCATGGCTCGAAAGGCGCGCTGATCTTCAGTCAGGAACGGTTCAATGAGTTGCATTTCTATTCTACTGAAGAGGCCCCAGGCCGGCGTGGTTTCCGCAAGATCGAGGCCGGACCGGAACATGACCCCTACGGAATGTTCTGCGTCGCACCGGGGCATCAGCTTGGGTTCAATGATCTAAAGGCCATAGAGATCGCGGGCTATGTCGGCGCGATTGGCGGACAACACCCCGAGCCTTTCGGATTCGACGCGGGAACGCGCATTCAGATGCTTGTGGAAACGATCCTCGCGTCCTCTGCCGCGGCCGCGTGGAAAACGATCTGAGCTGCCGCCAACTGCCTGGTGACTATGTCAGAGATAAGCCCGGCGCGGGTCTGTTTGGATTTGCTGTTGATCTTTGTCTGACGGTTGGAGGACAAGCGGCGCAAGAAGCATGGTTTCGTCATGACCGGATATCGCCGCTATAGTGTGTTTTTTGTCCCTGAGGGGGCGTTCTATCTTGCCGGTGCAAGCTGGCTTGGATGGGATGCGGTGGAGGGCCAAAAGATACAACGCGCTGAAATCGGCGGGCTTCCGGTTCCCATTGACCTGATCACTGAAGCTCCTCGAAGATATGGATTTCACGGTACAATCAAGCCGCCATTTCGGCTGGCAGATCACATGACGGAGGACGACTTGCGCGGCGCTTTTGGCAGCCTCTGCACGCGCCTTGCGCCTGTCGTTGTGCCTGACCTTGGCATTCAGCGCCTTGGCAGCTTCATTGCAATCACACCGGATACTCCCTGCCCCGCGCTCTCAGATCTTGCGGCAACCGTGGTCGCCGGGCTCGACTGCTTTCGCGCGCCTGCAACCGAGGCAGAGTTGATGAAACGCCGCCGCAAGAACCTTTCCGCCCGACAGGAAGAGATGCTGACCCGGTGGGGCTACCCCTATGTCTTTGATGAGTTCAGGTTCCACCTGACCCTGACCGGCAAACTAGGTAAAAATGCTATTGCCGTGGCCTCGAAGGTTGAAGATTTTTTCACGCCGGTGCTGCCGAAACCTCTGGTGATTGACAGCCTGTGCTTGATGGGTGAAGGCGCAACGGGCGAATTCACTGTGATCGCTCAGCGGCAACTGAGCGGATCAGAGTCACATGTCCCCGTTCCAAAGCCTATGTAGCGACGCCGGTTCAAGGCGGTAGACTTGCCTGGCGCGCAGGGAACTACGAACACGTACCTATGACCCTCGATAGCTGACGATCAGCCCTTGCCCATATCGGAGCCATTATGGCTGATACCTGCGCCATTCGGGGCCTGATGTCTGATGTGATCTCTGGCTTTGTTGGCGTTGATGTGCCTTGTCTGTGCGGCAAATACTCTGGCCTACGTCGCAGTGCAGCCAGCGCTACGAATGCCATCAATCATGGGTTTGGTGCTGCGCTCTTATCGCATTCATAAGGAATGTGCCGGACGCCCCCAGGGCCTTGTCCCTAAGCTTTGACACCACGACCCGGAAGCGTGGCATGGTATCGGATGAGTCCCACTGCGCGGGTTTCAAGGCGATCAGGCGACCGTGCACAAGTTCGTCTTCGACCATGGGTCGCGGCATTGACCCCCAGCCGATACCCTGTTTGACCAGATCATACCGAAGCCGAACATCACTGACGCGCCATTGATTGACGCCCACAACGCCGAAATTCCGTGCGTTCGCAGGAGCCTTGGGATTGGAGACGACGATTTGAAGATGGTCCCGCATCGCGTCTTTGGGGAATCCCGCGGGAAGCTTTGCCAGCGGATGCTGAGGCGTGGCCACGGCAACGAAGTCCATCTCGGTCACAAGATGACTTTCAAGGCTCGGTTCGGGCTCTGGCGACAAGAGAAAAAGGCCCAGATCAGCGTCATGTTCTTGCAGTTGGCCGTGGGCGTCTTGCGGTCTGACAGAGATGATCCGCAACTGCACCATCGGAAACTCTGCCTGAAATCTACGCAAGGCAGGCGCGATCATGGACAGGGACAAGAATGTCTCGATCACGAGGACAAGTTCGGCCTCGATCCCTTTTGACATTGAAGCGGCCTGAACCCGGAAATCGCCAAGGTCATCAATAATGCGGCGAACGCGCGGCAGCAGCGCACGCCCCTCTTCTGTCAGGCTGGGACGATAGCTCGTCCTGTCAAACAAGGTCACACCGCATTGATCTTCCAACTTCTGGACGGCGTAAGTAATCGCTGATTGGGCGCGCCCCAACCGACGCGCAGCAGCGGCAAAGCTGCCTTCCTCGACGATGGCCAGAAAAACGTTGAACTGATCGAGAGTAATAGCATCCATAATATTCAGATTATCTGAACATCATCTTCTAAACTATCCCAATTTTTTTGAACTGCCCACTCACCTAGATCTGTTCGCAAGCGGATGTTCCGGCATTGAACAATCAAAGGTGAAAACGATGACATACACAGCAGAAGCCCCCAACACCTCAAAAGGTGCAAGCAACGGCATCTGGGCCGCACAGGTTTTGGGTGCCGCCCTTTTTATCATGTCCGGCGCGATGAAACTTTTCACGCCCATCCCCGACCTCGCGGCAATCATGCCCTGGGCCGGCGAATACTCTGTGGGCTTTGTGCGCTTTATCGGCGTGGTGGATCTGGCTGGTGGCCTTGGCCTTATCCTGCCGTCGCTCACCCGGATCATGCCCCGTCTCACTGTGATTGCAGCGGCTTGTTGTGTCCTGCTTCAGGTGCTTGCCATCGGTTTCCATAGTATGCGCGGTGAATTCGAGGTCCTGCCCATGAACGCGGTCTACATCGCACTTGCCCTGATCGTGCTTTGGGGCCGTGGCAGCAAGCTGCCGATCCTCCCGCGTGGCTAAGCCAGACCTTTCGCATCAGCCTCACTCCAAAGAACCCCTTTCTGTCAGACAGGAAAACAGACCATGAAAATCTATAATGGTAACTTTTCGGCCAATGCCCTGCGTGTCCGAGCCGTGGCGCTTGAACTGGGATTGGATTTCGAGATCGTCGAAATCAACGTCATGGGCGGAGAAAACAAGACCGAAGACTATCTTGCCATCAACCCAAACGGCAAAATCCCGGCGCTTGAAGACGATGGGTTCATCATCTGGGAAAGCCGCGCGATCACGTCCTATCTGGCGGGCAAGCGCCCCGAGGCTGGTCTATATCCCGATGACATCAAACAGCGCGCGATTGTCGACCAATGGTCCTACTGGCAAACGGTTCATCTTGGGCCAGCCATGTCGAAGGTAATCTTTGAACGCTTCTTCAAGCCGAAATTCCGCATGGGAGAGACAGACCCCGTCGCAATCGACTCCGGCGTCAAGGAAATCGCACAGTTCCTACCTGTGCTTGAGGCCGGTCTGAACGGCAAAGACTGGGTCGCGGGCAATCTGTCGGTTGCTGACTTTGCCTTGGCCAGTGCCTTTGTCTTCCGCAAGGAAGGGGACATTTCGCTGGCCGATTACCCCAATGTGACAGGCTGGATCGACCGAATGGAAAGCCGCCCCTCCTGGCAGGAGGCCGTCAAGCCGCTGGTTGCGATGATGTCCTGATCTTCGGCAAAGCCCCCTTCGCTACCCATTTTCACAAACTCGGGCGGCGGCCCTGCGCGCCGCCCCAATGCCCTAAAGGTTTCCATGTCAAAGACCCTACCGACCTACTTCATCTCGCATGGTGGCGGCCCTTGGCCCTGGGTGCCGCCCATGCGCGAATTCTTCGCCCCTCTGGAACAGTCCCTGAAACAGATGATCGCCGACCATGGGGAACGCCCAAAGGCAATCTTGATGATCTCGGGCCACTGGGAAGAGGATGAGGTGGCCATCATGGGCGCAGCCAAACCGCCGATGCTCTATGATTATTCCGGCTTTCCGCCTCATACATATGAAATCACCTATGACGCGCCCGGCGCGCCCGAAATCGCGGCCCGAACGCTGGACCTGCTGAAAGGCGCAGGGATCAAAGCGCATATCGACCCCACGCGCGGCTTTGACCATGGGCTCTTTGCCCCGATGGAGGTCATGTATCCGCAGGCGGACATGCCGATCTTTCAGGTCTCGATGCTGAAATCCTATGACCCGGCCGATCACCTCGCTATCGGACGTGCGCTGAAACCGCTGCGCGACGAAGGCATCATGATCATCGGATCTGGCCTGAGCTTTCACAACCTGCGCCTGCCGCGCGGTGTCGGCAAAGACCCATCCGCCGCATTCGACGCCTGGCTCTACGACGCAATGAACGCAGAGCCAGAGGCGCGTCGCCAAGCCGTTTTGAACTGGGAAACTGCCCCCGCCGCCCGGATCTGTCATGAAGAAGAGGATCATCTGGTGCCCCTCTTCGTGGCCCTTGGTGCAGCCGAGAACGAACCGGCAGAGCGGATCTATCACCACACAAGCGAAATGACCGGCATCACCGTGTCGAACTACAAATTCGGCTGAATGCGCCACGCACCGGTCTGTGACGAAGGAAATCACATGAAACTTTTGGTTTTGGGTGCCAGTGGACGCACCGGACGACATATCGTTGAACAGGGCCTTGCCAAAGGGCACCAGATCACCGCGCTGGTGCGCGATCCCAGCAAGGTCGAACCGCAAGACGGGCTGACACTGATCAAGGGCACCCCTACCGATGCCGCCGATCTGACCGGTGCCGCGGATGGTGTGGATGCGATCCTTGTCGCACTGAACAATCCGCGCAAGTCGGATGCACCATGGGCGAAACCGATCACAACGGAAAAGATCCTGACCAAAGTGGCTCAGAACATCATCGCTCTTGGCAACAAACGCGTGGTGTTCCTGTCGGCTGCGGGCGTCGGCGATAGCTTTGACACAGCGCCATGGTTCATGCGGTTCATGATCAACAAGACCAACCTTGGATACGCCTATGCCGACCACAACAGCGTGGAGCAGGCATTCCGCGCCTCGAACACGGACTGGACGCTGGTGCGGGCAATGGGCCTATCCAATGGCGAGAAGGAAAAGACGCTTATCGTCGGCACGGCGACGACACCAAAACCCGGGATGATGGTCCGCCGCAGCGCTGTCGCCGGTTTCATGTTATCCTGTGCCGAAAATGGCAGCCATATCCACGACACGCCGGTAGTCTCGGAAAAATAGGGTTTGGGGCTTGCCTCTTTCAAGCAATGACAGATGTTGCTTGGTCTTAGCGACGGAACACGCGCGGTGATCCGTGTTTCGTCCGAAGGATATGATGGAGAAAGAAGATGACCCATGGAAACTATCCGCGCCGTAGCCTGTTGACATGGGCCCTTGGGGTTATGGGCTTGGCAGTGACCAAGCCGGCGCTCGCGTCAGAGCCAACCCCAAGCGCAACCGAAGGCCCCTTCTATCCCACACCGGCCATGCGTCGCGCGGATGTGGACAACGATCTGGTGAAGATCATCGGATCGGTTCAAGAGGCGGGCGGCGAAGTCTTCTTGCTGAAAGGGCGTGTTCTGGATCGCGACGGAGTGCCCATGGTCGGTCAACGTATTGAAATCTGGCAATGCGACATGAATGGCAGGTATCTTCATACCGGCGATCGCCAGACCATCGCGTTTGACCCCGCATTTCAGGGCTTTGGCCACGACATCACTGGTCAGGATGGTTCCTATGAGTTCCGTACAATCAAGCCGGTCACGTATCCCGGTCGGACGCCGCACATTCATGTAAAGGTCTTCGACGGGGACCGTGAGGTGCTGACAACTCAATTCTATATTTACGGCCACCCTGCGAATGCACGGGACCGGATCTTTGGCAGGATGTCTGAAAGCGATGCCAGGGCTGTCTCTATGGTTTTCACAGTAGTCGAAGGCGTAGAGCAGGCCATCGTGGACATCGTCGTCTGAGAACCCCATGCCATAAGACAAAAGACCTGCTTATCGCGGCGAATGCTTTCCGTCTTCACATCCGAATGCCCAATGCAACGGGTTTTGACCCTAGGCTCAGTACCTATCGCCACGCGTCCAGTTGGAGCGTCAAAATGGGGGGGGCGTGTTCGCCTGATCGGCCACACCGAAAGTCTTGGATTTCCAAGCTGCACGCCATTTGCGGTAGGGGTGGCGGTGCGTTTGCCGATGTCTCGACACTGGCGGCAAGCAGGTTATGGCAAGCCAAGCCCGACGGTCCTGGTCGATTTTTTGTCGAGGATCAGCGGGTTGCAAATGGCAGCCTATGCAGATGTCGGGATTTCGGGGTTAGCTCATGGAGCAGATCACTGGTTGGTGTCGATTGACCGCACTCTCTAGGTCGGCTGAGTGGTCGTTTTCTGTGAATGCGTTGAACTTCTGACCGTGGCACCCATATGTCTTAGATGGAAAAGCAATCGGTCGGCTGCTGAATTGTGGTGCGTTTGTTTCGTCTTTCCTAACTAACACAAAAGGCGTCTCGCCTATCAGAATCTTAACTGTCTGTTTGCCGATCCGTGCGGCCATGGCATGCCACGAACGCGTTCCGCTGCTGTTGGATAAGCTCGGATGCGCTGAGCGAGAGCTCAAAACGACGATCCAGACGATCCACTACCTTGCGATGCCTATCTTTCCGCGACGGCGGATAGGATCTGCTTTTCGAGGCTTAACTGACTTTCATTGAAACCAACACACTATGCGTGGCGGCGCATTCCCCGTCCGAAGGAACAGATAATGAACTTACCAGAGTGGATAAAGCCGGGCATCTATGGGGCCCTTATTGGTGCCGCCGCTGTGACCATTCTCGGGTTTTCCTGGGGTGGATGGGTTACCCATCGAGCAGCAGGAGAGATGGCGGATGATATGGCTCAGGACGCGTCCATAGCGGCTCTTGTACCGGTATGCGTTGAGATGGCGCGCACGGATCCGAACCGAGCCGAGCAGCTGGCCATCATCCAGGCCGCTTCGACATACCAACGGCGTGATGCCGTCATGGAAGCCGGATGGGCCACCATGCCAGGATCGGAAACCGCCAATCGAGATCTTGCACTCGCATGTGTTGCGGGGCTTGACCTGGATGGATCATAGACCTTTCGAGACTTTCGCGAGCCGGGCCGGGACAATCCAATTGTCCGGAAAACGCGACGCATTATTCTCGCTATTGTTGATACTCGTCCTTTTTTCATCCCCTTTGTTTGCGCAATCGAGTGACACCTCCCCGCCAGAGAACTCCCATCCAAGGTCCTATGGGACAGGCTGGGACTGCGATCAATCCTTCAGGCTCGAAGGCGACCAATGCGTGGCCATTGTTCTGCCTGAGAACGCCTACGCTACCAACCGCAGCTATGGCTCGGGTTGGGAATGTCTGCATGGGTTTCAAGAGGTCAACAGGAACACTTGCGTCGAAGTGATGGTTCCGGTGAACGGCTACCTGGATCGGTCGGGCAGCAGCTGGAGCTGTCATCGCGGCTTTACGGAGAGAGCTGGCTCGTGTGAAGAAATCATGGTGCCCGAGTTCGCATTTCTATCGGACGATAGATACGGCCCCGCGTGGACCTGTGAGCGAGGATACGAAGCAATCGGAGACAGTTGCGTTCAGATCGAAGTGCCCGCTCATGCTTTTCTGAATTCATCCGAATACGGTCGGGCCTGGACCTGTGAGCGCGGTTTCACAGAACAGGGCGATACGTGCAGCCCCATCATCATCCCTGAGAACGCATATCTTGTTGAAGAAACCTACGGTCCGAACTGGCGATGCAACCGTGGTTATGCCGCGCTGAACAATCGCTGCGAGGTGATCGACCTGCCTGAAAATGCGCATCTGGACCGCACCGGCAACCGATGGGAATGCAACCGCAACTTCCAGCGGACGAGGGGGACTTGCGAGCTAAGCAACTAGCAGATGAGATGCGTTTTCGATTGATCTATCCGGCTTGATACATGCGGTATCGTCAGGCGACACGATTGTTGAGCTTGAACCAAACCGGCCAGAACCGGCATTCGTGCCGCGCTGCTGGCGCGGAGAGGTTGGTTCGAAGCGATCCCAGATGTCAAAGAGCGACCGTCATCCGTCGTCTCGGAGACCGAGACCGATCGAGCTCGCCTGCGGCGGCCTTGTCTGACATGGCAGTTCAGTGGGTGGTCAGGAAGACCCGCCGATGCGCATCGTCAGACTGCTGCCCCCCGAGTATCTTGCAACGCGTCTTGTAAGTTGCGATGGGAGTGCCCATCTATGGTTAGCAAAGCTTTTTCTTAAGAACTTCTGTCTCCTAGCGGCCACAGTGGATCATATGACGACACTTGGCCGGGTCATCGCGTTTTGCGGATGGCAATCACATAAGGAGATCTCACGATGGCCAATGGCACCGTGAAATGGTTCAACACCCAAAAAGGCTTCGGCTTTATCGCCCCCGAACAAGGCGCAAAAGATGTGTTTGTTCACATCTCTGCACTGGAACGGGCTGGACTGAGCCAGCTGGACGACGGTCAAGCCGTAACGTTCGACCTGGAAAGCAGCAAGGACGGTCGGGAATCCGCGATTAATCTCGTACTGGCATAAGCCTGGATTCGGAAAATGGTAAGGCGGGCACGGTCCCAGAGATTGGCCCGCCTTGTCAAAGACAATGACCCGCTGAAATTCGGCGACGGTCATTCAGATATTTGGAAAGACACATTGATAGAAACCTATTGGGGACAACCCATGACCTTCGTCGTGTCCGCGCAAGGCGACACGCAGGAATTCACAACGATTGAACAAGCGCGCCACTGGCTTCGCCGCAAGTGGCCTATTGTTAACAAGGAAAGAGATCGCGCACTGGCGCAGGTCGATGCGGCAATGCAATGCCTGACCACCATCAGTATGGCACGTCGTGCGTTTCTTTCAGCAGCCCAAACAGCGGGCTTCAAGCTCGTTGGTCACGATCCCCGATCAGCGGGTTCCCTTTGAACGCTCTGATCCGTGCGGGGCGTGGCCGAAACCCATAGTGCGCCAAACCAGTTTCGCAGTGGGATCGCCTGAACCTAAAGTTGGGGTAGGCAATTAACTCAACAAGGAGATTGAAAGATGGCCAGACAGGCAAAGACATCATTGTTCAACACACCTGGCCCGCGGGCTGAGACACCGATGGACAAGACCACTCGCGCTGTCCGGCAGATCCTTGACGATGAGGCAGAGAAACGATCCACCAAGACATCCAAACTTCGCAAAGCGCGTCTGGAAAGAGAAGCAGCCACGCCGAAAGCCGAAGTGAAAGCTCCAACCACGGCTCGTAAAAAGATCATGCGCAAGACCTAGGACGTAGTGCGCGCAACGAAACACTTTGCAGTTGTCAATTCTGCGTCTCTTAGCGCGTCGTGAAGCTTGTGCGACAACAGGATAAGCCCTCTCTGAGGTTCTGCTTCGCGCCATGGATGTGCGCCTTGATCAGCGCCTGGTGCAACGGAAAGGTGCCTGGCGTTGATCCAGGCAAACACGCCCTTGTCGCTCCCGTTGCCCGGCAGGTCATGCTCTTCATGCCCGAGGGGGGGCGTGTCCGACGGTTGCGGGGCGTCTGGAGCGGACCTAATTCCTTCGGTGCATCGCGCCAGCGCAAGCCATTGCGATTGATGAGCATGGGTCCACTCAACACCAGTTGATCATCAACGCGTGGCTTGCCTTGGGACTTCGGACAAGAGGCTTTACGTCGCGCAATCTGTGCGTCGCTCAGACAAAAGAAACAGACATGCCACCGACTTGCTCTCCCGAGATGAATCACGCGACAAAGCGAAAATCAATCGCGCCCACCCCTCCAGATCATTTCGCCGCAGTAGGTGCTACCAGCTGAACTGAGGGGGCAATCGACGGCTGGTTGAATGCCCCGCGCCTCGCGGCTTGCATCACATGGAAGGAGAGCAATTAGATGGCAATCTCCCGCATCCCTCAGAACACGAAATCGCTGGCGTCGAAGCCTCCGGTGTAGCCGAGGACGATCACAGCATCCCCGCCCGCGAAGGCGATGCGGGTGTTCGTGCCGTTGTCGGTGATGGTCAGGTCGCCCAGGCCGCTGACCAGGCTGTGGCCCGAGAAGTCCATCCGGTCGAGGCCATCCTCCCAACCGACCAGGAAATCCGTGCCGCTGCCGTCGTTGAACACGAAGGTATCACTGCCACCGTTACCAAAGAGTGAATCGAAATCCGCCCCGCCTTCGATCGTGTCGTCGCCCTCGCCGCCGGCCAGAACATCGCCCGCCGAGCCGCCGGTCAAGATGTCGTTGCCGCCCGCTCCCGACAGCACAACCGAGTCCGTCACCCCGGTCGCGTCCAGCGTGTCATTGCCGCCGCCAGAGTTCACCCGTTCGACCCCGCTGCCCGCCAGCGCGAAGTTGAAATCACCGTTGTCCTGGATGAAGAGCCGGTCGTAATCGGCACCGCCGTTGAACGAGCTGTCGCCCGATTCCGCGAAGAACTGGTCGTTGCCTGCGCCGCCGTTGAACGAGTCCGAGCCGCCATCGCCGAACAGGAAATCATTGCCGCCGCCGCCGTTCAGAACGTCGTCATTGTCGCCGCCAGAGATCTGATCAACCGCGTCGCCGCCGGTCAGCGTGTCATTGCCGCCCTCGCCCGAAATCACCAGCGTGGTCGCCACCCCGGTCCCGTCAAACACATCACCACCGACGCCACCGATCACCCGTTCGACATTGGTGCCCGCCAGCGCCACGCTGACCCCGGCCGTGCTGGCCACGATCAGCCGGTCATAACCGCCGCCCCCGTCGAACGAGACATCATCGGCGTCAATGTAGAGATCATCCGCCCCGGTCCCGCCAGAGAAACTGTCCGCCCCGCTGTTGCCCTGCAAGACATCATTGCCCCAACCGCCGTTGAGCTGATCATCCCCCAAACCACCGCGCAGAACATTCCCGTTCCCGCCCGTCGCGTTCAGCGTGTCATTGCCACCTTCGCCCTCAAGACTGTCCGTCCCGCCGCCGCCAACAATACTGTCAGCCCCATCACCACCACGGATCGTGTCATTGCCAAGACCGCCATCAAGGGTGTTGGCGCGCCCGTTCCCTACAATCAGGTTCGCTGCATCATCCCCGATAAACACGATCTGATCCTCATCAATGACCGGCTCTGGCAGAACCGCCGGAATTCGGGTCAAACCGATCAAATCATCTGTCAGCACCTGATGCTGTGCCAAAGGCAGACCGTTATGGGAGTAGATGCGAAGCTCTTCCTGGCCGAACTGCAGAATGGCTCCGTTTCCCGCAATCGTGAAACTGATCTGACCCAGGTTGCGCAGCATCGGCCAAGCGGTCAGGTCGATCCGGTCCTGATTTGGGTCGAAGTCACGGATTTCGTCAAAGGACCCGTCCGCTTCAAGCACAAATACATCGCGGCCAGAACCGCCAATCAGTGTATCCTGCCCCACACCGTCCATCAGAATGTCATCGCCCTCACCCCCATCAATCACGTCATTGCCCGCGCGGCCTGCCAGAACCTCCCCGGCGTCGCTTCCGACAAGGTTGGTTGAATTCGCGCCGTCAATCAGGGTTGCGCCGAGAGGACCGGGATCCATGTTGAACTGGGTAATGCCGGTTTCGGTTCCGCTGCCAACAAAGATCTGAAGCTGACCGTCGGCAGCAATTGCCCCGATGGCCGAGACATTGGCCAGCGTTGTGGTGAACGCATCGGGAATGGTGTCATGCAGCAGCAGTCGCCCGCCGGGAAGCAACTCGAAAAAGCTCACACCGTCATCTCCACCACCGGCGATGATAAATGCTCTGTTCCCCAGCATGACGGTTTCCACCGAGGTGACATTCTGGAAACGTGTCGTCAGATCGTCGATGATGTGATCGACAGGGGTCAGCGTACCGTTGGTCTCCATCCGCAACACGCTGAGCGAAGAGCTGTCGCACGCTGCCACCACAACGTAGTGGCCGTCGGGAAGGTTGACATGATCCAGGGTTGAAATCCCCGCCACGCCAAGGCCTTGGTCGGCACCGCAAACGCCCCCCTCGGTGAGAGAGCCGTCATTGCCCACCCGATAACTGCGTACGTGTTGCCCGTCTGCATCGGCCATAACGAGGTACTGAGCCGACCCGATGTCAGCCCGAGCAAGGCTAGCGACGTTTGTAGGGTTGGCGGTGGCGGCGACCAGGGCAAGGCTTCCATCAGGGCCAATGCGAAAGGCGTCAAGTGCGCCACTATCGGCGTCGGTGCAGTACAGGTAACTTTCCTGTCCGACCTGCATCTGAACGAGACTGTGCATGGCCGCCGTCTCAGCTGTCAGGGTCAGGGCGGTGCCGGTCAGGTGACCGTTGGTGTCCAGGGCATAGAGGCGCGTCGAATCCTCCTGTGGAGCAAGCGTGACAACATAGTCTGTATCGCCGATCGAAATGAATTCGGTCCGGTCTGCCTCGGTGCTGAGGGTTTGGTGATCAGCCAGCCCGGTTGATCCGTCTGCGGCCACGGAGAATGCTGAAATTGCCTCACCTGAACGGCTCGTGGCATACAGGACGTAATCACCGGAGTCCGAAAGTCGAACGTCCAGATCCGTCACGCCCGTCAGATAGCTGGCCACGTCTCGCTCTAGCAGCGAGACGTATCTCAGTATCGGCATTTCCAGCCCCATCATCGCAGGGCCCCCACACGTGGGAAAGACTGCCGAAACGGCGTTAATACTTAGTCAGGACTTTGTGGCTTGGGTGGGGCGCTTGCTGCGAAGTTGTCGAAAAATTCAGATCTTCGTGCAGGCTACACACGGTAGTAATCCCGATACCACGCCACGAAACGCGCCACGCCGTCAGTGACATCGGTGGACGGGCTGTGCCCCGTCAGACGCTGTAGCAATCCCGTATCGGCCCAGGTCGCGGGAACGTCACCGGGTTGCATATCCATCAGGTTTTTGTGCGCGATCAGGCCCGTTGCGGCCTCTATGGCGGCGATGAAATCCATCAGTGGAACCGGGTTCGCATTGCCGATATTCACGATGCGAAACGGGGCTACGGAAGACAGGCTATCGCCGTCTGCTTGGGATTCCCCTGCGGTCGGTCGGATCGGTGCAACCGCGATCAGTTTTTCGATTCCGGCAACAAGATCATCCACGTAGGTGAAGTCGCGTTGCATCCGCCCATGGTTGTAGACGTCGATCGGCTCACCAGCCAGAATAGCGCGGGTGAATTTGAACAGCGCCATATCGGGCCGCCCCCAAGGGCCGTAAACCGTGAAGAAGCGAAACATCGTGGTCGGCAGATCATAAAGATGCGCATAGCTGTGCGCCATCGCCTCGTTGGCCTTCTTTGTCGCCGCATAGAATGACATCTGCGTGTCGGCTTTGTCGGTTTCCGCATAAGGCATCTGGGTATTCGCCCCGTAAACCGAGCTGGTAGAGGCCAGCAGCATATGGGCGGGTGGATGCGCACGGGCGGCTTCCAACAGGTGGAACGTTCCGATCAGATTGGCCTCGACATAGCTTTTCGGCGCTTCGATGGAATGGCGAACACCGGCCTGAGCCGCGAGGTGGATGACTGCATCGGGGTGATAATCCTCGAACAGGTTTGCCAGGACGCCGGGCGCTTCAATCCGTTCATTAATGGCTCTGAAATTTTGATGAGCGCAAAGCCGGGCCTGTCGCGCACGTTTCAGGTCTACATCGTAGTAGTCTGTCAGGGCATCTATTCCGATTACGCACCAGCCAGACTCCAGCAGGCGGCTGCAGAGATGATAGCCAATGAAGCCAGCTGAACCGGTGACCAGGGCTGTGCCTTTATGTTGTGACATGGGAACAAGACCCCTCGTTGTTAATTAGTGGCCCAGGGGCCAATTTCACCGTTGTAGAGGCGTGCTGGGCCGTGGGCAAAAGGGAAGTTTTTGCGAAAGGGCCATGATAGCCTGTTATCCCATACAGCTGTGATCGCCTTTTCGACTGACGTTGTTCTCCCTGGCCGGGGGAACCCTTTCGACAGCAATCGAACATAAGATCTTTTCCGGTGCAGTTTGCTAAAATGCCGCAAAGTGCCTTTTGTGGCCAAGTCGGCAGAAGCCCTGGCCGGAAAATAGGCCAAGGCAAGGAGGCGAAGCCGCGCTCTTGTTCCGAAAGACCCGCCATTCATGCGTCTTGCCGGACCGGCTGGCGCCGTTTTAGCCTCAGAACACGAAATCGCTGGCGTCGAAGCTTCCGGTGTAGCCGAGGACGATCACAGCATCCCCGCCCGCGAAGGCGATGCGGGTGTTCGTGCCGTTGTCGGTGATGGTCAGGTC
>NZ_JBPBBA010000032.1:0-47452 GCF_050896395.1 Nioella aestuarii
AAACTCAATCAAGGATGAGCCAGAGCCTCCAAAACAAAACCCGCTCTGATGTCCCAAATTATCTGACGACGGACAATAAAGAAACAATCGGGCGTGTGAGCCAATCCGCTCTTCCCTGAAGAGGCAGGCTTTCCGCAAATTCAATAGCGTCTTCGATGCGATCTAATTTGCGAAGTGCATTGATCTTGACCAGCCCAAGACCAAGATGAGCCGGATGATCCAGCAGGCCCAGTTCGGCGGTCTGAAGTGCGTCGCTAAAGTTTTTTGCCTGCAGAAGAGCATTTGCCCTATCACTGAAGTCTTCCGGTTTAGTGCTCATTGATACCGTGCTCCAAAATTCGACAATGGCGTGGTTTCCTCAATCAGCATCGGCATTCAACATGTCTGTCATTAGTTGGAGCCAAAGAGATCGCGAGAGAAAACCTTGCTTGCGTCGAACTGTAGGTCCTGCGTCAACCGGTTGGCAATGATGAGATCTGCGCGCTCTGCAAAGCTGCTTAGGTCACGGCAGACCTCCGATCCAAAGAACACGTCTTCCTCCATGGCCGGTTCGAAGATGATAACCTCGATCCCCTTTGCCTTGATGCGCTTCATTACGCCTTGGATCGAGCTTTGGCGGAAGTTGGCTGATCCCTGTTTCATGATCAGGCGGTAAATCCCGACACATTTTGGGTCTCGCAGCAAAATCTGCTCTGCTATGAAGTCCTTGCGCGTTCGGTTCGCATTGACGATCGCTTCGATGAGGTTTTGCGGGATGTTGGAGTAGTTGGCCAGCAGCTGTTTGGTGTCCTTGGGCAGGCAGTATCCCCCGTATCCGAAGGACGGGTTGTTGTAGTGCGTGCCGATCCGGGAATCGAGCCCGACACCTTCAATGATCTGACGAGAGTCCAACCCATGGCTAAGGGCGTAGCTGTCCAGCTCGTTGAAATAGGCCACGCGCATGGCAAGATAGGTATTCGCGAAAAGCTTGATGGCTTCTGCTTCCGAAGAATCTGTCAAAAGCACGGGCACGTCTTCCGACAGGGCTCCGTTGCTCAGCAGGCTTGCGAATTCCCGCGCCCGGTCAGACCTTTCCCCAACGATGATCCTGCTTGGATATAGGTTGTCATAAAGGGCGCGGCCTTCGCGTAGAAATTCGGGGCTGAAGATGATCTGTTCGGTGCTGAGTTTTGACCGCAGCGACTTGGTGTAGCCAACCGGAACCGTGGATTTGATGATGATCGTCGCGGTCGAGTTCAGCGCAATTGCCTGCTTGATGACTGCTTCAACCGTCGAGGTATCGAAGAAGTTGGTTGAAGCATCATAGTTTGTCGGAGTGGCCACAATGATGAAATCGGCGTCTGCAAAGGCGATGGCGGGATCTGTTGTGGCGGTCAGATTCAGCTCTTTCTCCGCAAGATAAGTCTCGATCTCCGTATCCGAGATGGGGCTTTTTCTCTCGTTTAGCATCGTGACGCGCTTGGCGTCAATGTCGAGCGCACAAACCTCATGATCCTGTGCCAGAAGCACCGCGTTTGACAGGCCGACATAGCCAATACCGACAATAGCGATTTTCTTATCAGACATACAAAGTGCCTTCCTTACATAGCCTAGAGGACCGTGTTTGACCTTGTGTGTGCGGCAGCAGTGTCTATGCATCGCGGGCGTTTTGAAAGAGAGTCTGCCTGCATTGCGGCGCAAGGACTTCGCCGTTTTTGATAACCCATCAGACCTGCAGATTGGATCGAACCCGACCAGGCAGAGTGTCCAGTATGAATGGAAAAGATCATCATGGTCACAAAGGGTTCTTCAAAGAATTCTACACGTCCGGCTCCCCGTGCCCGCCTATCCCATCAGTGCCTTCTGTGCAATTCACAACGCGACAGGGTGGCTGCATCATGCCTACTTATCCAGCTTCGTGTTGTGCGTTTTTTGCAATGTGCCTATTGGATGGGCAGGTGTCTGTGTTTTGAATCTCTACAACGCTGCATCCGGGCCGCTCGCTCTCAGCTCTCTTGCCCGTTTTCGCGCCGCATTGCTGATGTTGTGCAATCCAATCCGCGCGCAAGAGAAAGCGAGGACAGCCCTTGTCACAGCAGCAAGATCATCCGGTGGAACCGAGAATCCGGTTTTTCCACTGACGATCAGGCTGGCTGGCGTGCCCCGATCATAGCAGATAACAGGTCGCCCGGCGGCCATGGCTTCCAATGCGGTCCGTCCGAAGGATTCCGCGAATTTGGACAGGATCAGAACCACATCTGCCTTTTCCATCGCCGCAACGGGACTGGGCGCATAGCCTGCCTTTTCGACATTTGCAGGGAGCTGCCCAAGCGCCTGAAGATCCGCACTGTCGGGGCCAATCAGAACGAATTTGCAGCGTGTGTTGTGAGGAATCCGGGCGTGTTCTTCTTCCTGGGCTACCAGCTTTGCGATTTCGATGAAGTCGCCAATGCCCTTCTTGGCAATGTTGCTGCTGACAAGCGCTATGCGCAAACTGGCCAGAGGCGAAAATTCGAGCCCGGATAGATCATCGTCGATCTCGTTCAAGCGCAATGTCACCCGGTCCGGAACGTCTAGCCAATCAGCAACTGCCGGAGAGTTGGCGATGAACCGATCCGCCTGTGCAAGAATCCTTCGGCGCAGGCCACGGGCGCTGTCCCCCAGAATCCGGCACAGCATGGGGTCTTGCGCGGGCAGTTCACGGACATGAACGACGGAGGGGCATCCCTCTGATCTTGCTGCGATCAAGGGCGCATCCAGAACCAAGGTGTTCACATGCACCTCTGCGGGTTGATAGCGGCGGATCATATTGCGAACGGCCCCTATCGTTTCCTTCGACACGTCGCGAAAGCGATGCCGCCAAAGTTGCGGCAAGATCTCGACGGCGGCGGATTTGGATCGAAATTCCTCCAGATACTCATTGTTTGCGGCTGAGGGCAGAACAGTGACGGGCGTCATTGCTACGCCATCAGTGCCGTTGTTCAGCCGATCCAGTGCGTTCAGCCCCTAAGATCTGCCGTTCCGCGGCATGGGCAAACACAAGGGCAACCGGGCGGCCCGTATCCGAAAGCGCCCCGTCAAAGCGAAACGGAAGATCTTCGGGGTCGGTGTCGGCGCGTTCCCAATCCAGCAGAGGAACCGCCTCTGCATTTAACGATTTCAGCTTTCGCCAGGCAGAGTCTGAAAACAGCGGCCCGGGATCCCGGTTCTCGCTACCTCCCGCCTTTAGATAGTGCTGAATGGGGTCTACATCGGCCGCCAGCACGTCCCTATTTCGAGTCAGATACCACAAGCCATCAAAACGCGAAGAGTTGTTGATGCTGTTGTAGTCACTGCTCTTGGTTGTCGTCTCTAATGGTCCAAGTGCATCGGGCGCCGGGAACGATCTTTGCTCCGGGAACTGCGGCATGTGCAAGGCGGCCGCTCGTGCAGATTTGTCATCTGGGTGGTCTATCTTGGACAGACATGTCTGATGCCAGTGAAGCGCAGCGTCCAGATAGGATCGTCTTGGCCCTCGAAACTGGGTCGAAAGATGTGTGGCGGAGGACATCGTAAGTGACTGAGGCGAATTGCGGCCGAAGGATAGCGGTACGCCCGGCATCTGTTCGTGCACAGCATCCGACCCATAGACCGAGATCAGACGGTGATAGTATTCTGTATCCGCATTCACCCTTACCCGGTCCCAGTATCCGAGCGTCTCTCGCACCTCCATGCGCATCATCAA
This sequence comes from Nioella aestuarii, assembly GCF_050896395.1. Classification (NCBI taxonomy): domain Bacteria; kingdom Pseudomonadati; phylum Pseudomonadota; class Alphaproteobacteria; order Rhodobacterales; family Paracoccaceae; genus Nioella; species Nioella aestuarii. The sequence continues at coordinate 3,704 of NZ_JBPBBA010000032.1, forward strand.
GGACGACACATTGCGATAGATCCAACCTTGATCCATCCGCCAAAGTGTCATCGAAAGATCAGACCCAGCCCGAACCCAGTGGGAGGTACATGCAATAAGCTTTGAATTGGAAAGAAGCGCATTGACCTGCTGTTCGATCTTCTGTGGATGCGACCAGTCATCGGCATCATGGACGGTAAAGAACGACCCCTGCGCAACAGAAAGACCGGCATTGCGGGCAGCATAGGCACCGCTGTTCTGCGGTTGCCGGATAACGCGTATCCGAGCGTCCGCCCGCGCCGCGTCTTCAGCAACATCTGCGGTTCGATCTGTGCTTGCATCGTCAACAACGATGATCTCGAGATTCATCCAGGACTGGTCGATTAGACCGCGCAAACAGGTTGAGATCGTGGATTCAGAGTTAAACGCAGGAACGATGACGCTAACCAGTGGCCCTTTGTCTTTCGCAGAGGCAGTGCGAGAGGCCGTCAGCCTATCGAAGCGTGCATCAGTACCCGCGGACAACTCAACTGGAACCAGCTGCGATCCTTGATATGCGCGCTTCAAACAGGCGTTGAAGGCTGTGTCGGATGAACCCGCGGCCACTTCAAGATCAAGCTCTGACAGGGCAAAATCGGGATGAAAGCCAAACCGGGCTTCGGCCCTGCTTAGAATATCCTTTGCGACTGTGATCTGGCCGCAGGCTGCTGCGGCCTTGATGCCCAATAGCCAAGGCCCTTTGTGCGATACGATCGCGGTCCCGAGCGTCTCTCTCTCAAAGAACGCAAGGATGCCCGCCAGGGCCGTTTTCCAACGCGCTTTGCTTGCCGCATGACGTGCGATGATCCATCCAGCGACGGCTTTTTCTCGTGCAGTGCCATTTTTTAGAAGAAGCCGGAGCTCTACGGTGGCTTCCTTCTCGAAGCCTCGCCAAAGAAGTTGGTCAAGTTCCAGGGCGCGAACCGGTCCACCCAACCGGCCTTCTTTGTAACCATATGTCTTGTAGTGATCCCAGGGATCGACCCCGGCATCGCGCACATCGCCATAGGTGCTCAGGTACCATTGCGGGTCGAACTCGTCCTTTGAAAAAGCGGCGCTGCTCATCTGACGAGTTCCCAGGGTTTGGTATTTTCAAGCAATCGGCGGGATAACGAGGTGGCGCCAGCCTTGGACAGCCCCGACCGGACCCCGTGATTCAGCGCAAACCACTCAGCTGATCCATCAGTCAGGCGACGAAGGTTCACTTCGCAGGTTGCCGGGCTATACCTGACGAAATGGCGTCCTGTTCCGGGTAAGATGCTGACCGGCGGGCTAAACGCCAGGACGCGCGAAGTCGTTGCCTCGATCTTTGGCAGCGGGCCAGGAAGTTCAATCAAACTCTCCGGGTCCGGCACGATCAGCAAAGGGGTGGAGGCGGCTTCACCAGGGCAGATCTGAACGACGGATTCGCCATTCAGAACGTCCCGAATAGGGTTGCAGAGCCTAAAGGGCAGGTCGGAATAATCGGGCGCCAAGGGCCGCGCAAGTGGAAGCAGACCCACAGGACCATCAGCAGCGGCAATCAGTCGAATACAGAATTCCGTCACTTGGTCAGAGCGCCGAAAATCGGCCGCCAGGATCAACGATAGCGCATATGGTTCCGCTGATCTGCCTTGCATGAGTCGAGGCGCAGGAAAGGGCCTTTGCCCGGGTTGATAGCGTAAATCCGATGCATGGGCACGTCGATGATGGTTTTCCTGTGTATCCAGATAGGCGAGCCGCGCACCGGTGACATAGCCGTCGATCGCAAGGGGACCGGTGCGCACGGCTGATCCTTCCCTATCTCGGAGCATGGCGAGAGGCCCCGTTTTCAAGGATTTCACGGAGTCAGCGCCGAATACCCTACGTATCCTGCGAATAAGTTCATTGTCTGCCGCAACCCTCACCTCGTCCCAGCATCCAAAGGCATTAATCACCGGCTCGCGTCTGAAAAGAAGCGAAGCAGTGTTTTCCGTCAGGAAATGTGCTTCTGGACTGATCCTGGTCACGGAAAGGTCAGAGTGAATCCGCACATGCTCAGATGTGCAGGCGATGGCATCTTGAGACACCTTCATGAAGTCCATTTGCTTTGCGATACGCTCCGGATGGCACCAATCATCCGCATCGTGAAGCGTCACGAACTCTCCCCTTGCGATTGCCAAGCCAGCGTTTCGGGCCCCATACGCTCCGATATTTTGGGGCAACTGCAAAAGCTTGACGCGTGGGTCCGTCAAGGATGCATGTTCAACTAGTTCAGCTGTGCGATCCGAGCTGGCGTCATCAATCACCAGAATTTCCAGACTTCGCCAGCTTTGTTCCGCCATCGCCCGAATGGCTGTCTGAATCGAGTCCTCGGCCTGAAAGGCTGCAATCAAAACGGATACAAGCGGGCCCTCGACGTTTTCAGGCGCTGTCAGCGGGCCAAGTCGATCATAAGTGGTGTTGGCCGGTTCCGAGCCCAGTGTCAGAGGTGACAATTCATCAACGGCGAGGGCACGGTTGATCATGTCGAGACGAGCATCTGGTGTCGGCTCGAACGCCGCAAGGGCCAGCCAGGTATCTGCCGATATCAGCCTATTTGCGTTCCAGTCCTCCAGGCTTTCATCGGAAGGCTTGGCCTTGCCCAAGATCGCGTCCGCGATCAGCATTACCGTCAGTAACCGGCTTTGAAGCGTGGGGTCAGTCGCGTCTTTTATGGCTGCTTGGGCCCAATCGCCCGCGTTCCTCGCGCAGTCTTGCTGCCCGGTCTGCCGCCATTGTCTAAGGTACCAAAGAGCAACATCGCGCCCGGCGAACCCTGCCGGGTTACCTGAATGGTCCGTGGCAAAGTCTTGCAGCTTCTGCAATGCGGACTGCTGGCCAAAGACGTTCAACCGGGAACGCAGAATATCGCTGACCACTCGGTCAGCATCGCTGAGCGGAATCGGTTCCCGCCCCTCGGCAGCGCCATGAAACAGAAAGTGCGACAGGCCATCCATATGGCTTTCAGAAACATCGGCATAGCGCGCAAGATACGCCCGGGTGTCAAAACCTGGACCGGGATCCCGGCCCAATGGCCAACCAACAGAAAGAAAATGTTCCCAAGGGTCCTTACCGCAAAGTCCAGAAAACCCGTGTCTAGCCGTGTACCAGGCAGCATCAAACAGCCCCGAGTCTGCTAGCAAGCGCGACGGTGCCTTGGTGCTTTCTTGATCGCGGGGCATCAGACTCAGTCTCCCGTGACGAGGCCTTGGTGCCGACCCTCCGAGCTACCGTGAAGAACGTAGTGGGCGAGAGCCGGCCAACCGCCTGCTGCGACATCCGGATTGGCGTGATAATATGCACTCGTATCGAATTCCGGTCCCGGATTGTTCCCCGAAAACGCTCCTTCCTTCAGATAGTGCGCGATTGCTTTCTTTGGCCCCCCGCATTCCGGGTAGTGTTCGAAATACCAGTCACTGTCAAAGAGCGGGCTTGCAGATAGGGCCGCTGAATGCTTGCGCCGTGCAAGGCGATGGCGTAACCGCCGGACGCGCATCAGGAACCAGCGCTGTACGGTCCCGTGCAACTCGGATTCGACAACGCCATTTATGGCTTCGGCATCGGATTGGCGCAAAAGAGCTGAAATCTCAGCTTCCCGCTGAGCGAGCTCGGTTCGAAGTTCCAGTATCTCAGCCCGGAGCATCGCTTGAAGTTGTGCGTCAGTCCGGTTTTTTCAGCCTGATCCATGCGCAATACAACTCGGTTCGGTTTCAACTGGTTACTCGGGCGTTCGATCCGATAATAATCGGCCCCCACCTCGCTCTGCTAGCAGAAAAGAGGCGGAGGCCGGGAATGTCACCGACGGACTACCCTTTGGCCCCTTGTCCGCGCGAGTATACATCTTCGTAGCGAATAATGTCGTCCTCACCCAGATAGCTGCCAGTCTGAACTTCGATAAGGACCATGTCCACTTTGCCTGGGTTCTCCATCCGATGGACGGCCCCCAGGGGAATGTAGACAGACTCGTTTTCAGTCACCAGTTTGATCGTGTCATCGATTGTCACCTTTGCGGTGCCCTGCACAACGATCCAGTGCTCGGATCGATGATGGTGGCTTTGCAGGCTGAGACTGGCGCCCGGTTTCACAACGATCCGCTTAACCTGGAATCGATCGCCAAGAACGAGGGTTTCGAAATGCCCCCAGGGGCGATGGTCGATGGGAAGCGACTCCGCTTGGCGGGCTCCCTTTGCAGCCAGGCTTTTGACCGCAAGTTTCACATCTTGGGTGCGGCTTGAATCTGCCACCAGAACGGCGTCTGGCATGGCGATGGCAACGATCCCGTCCAGACCCAGCCCGACAAGTTCCAGATCCGGGTGTTCAGAGCGCAGCAGAGAGTTCTTGCAGTCAATTGTTGTGACCTGACCCGATGTTGCAACCCCATCAACGTCCAGGCCGCTTTGTTCGCGAACGGTGCTCCAGCTGCCCAGATCGCTCCAGCTGCCATGGAAGGGTACGGCGCTCAGATTGTCAGCTTTCTCCATGACCGCGTAGTCGATGGAGATATCCTGCACAGACTCCCAGGGCTCTTCAGCGAGGCGGAAGAAACCCAAATCAGGCTTGCCCTGTTCTACGGCCTCTTTGACTGGCACAACTACGCTTTCTGGCGCGTGCTGTTCGAAAGCGGCGATTATGTCTTGGGCCGTGAACAGGAAGATGCCCGCATTCCAAAGATAACTGCCGTCAGCGACCATCCGCTTGGCATCTTCCAGATCCGGTTTTTCGACAAAGCTTTCCAGCTTGCAGGCACCGTTATCAGCACTCTTTTCAAGCAGTTTCAGATAGCCATAGCCCGTTTCCGCTCGGTCGGGGGTGATCCCGAATGTCACAAGCTCACCGCTCAATGCGGCCTCGGCGGCCTTTGCCAGAGCCTCTGAAAAGGCAGTGGAATCGGGTAGGATGTGATCGGAAGGGGCCACCAATAAAAGTGCATCCGGGGAAGTCTTTGCAATGTGCAAGGCTGCGGCCAGAACCGCAGGGGCCGTGTTGCGCCCTTCGGGTTCAATCAGAATTGCACCGGGATCAACGCCCAGATCCTGAAGCTGCTCGGTTACAACGAACCGGAAGTCAGAGCCGGTCAAAATCGTCGGTGCAGCAAATTTCACGGCTCCCTGTGTGCCGGTCATTCTGGTCGCGCATTGCTGATAGAGAGAGTGTTCACCGATCAGTTTGACGAACTGTTTTGGGTAGCTCTTACGCGAAAGCGGCCAAAGCCGCGTCCCGGAGCCGCCACATAGAATGAGGGGAAAAATCTCAAACATCGTCTGCATCAAAGAAAGTCCTACTGAGTAGAGAATGAAGCCTTGCTGTCGTGAATAGCACGATCGAGCGTCGGTAAACCATAAGTGCCCTATGTTGAGAAGGGTCAAATTCGCATTCTGTCTCGCTGTCATTAGACCGGCGAAAGTATGCGCAAATGTGGAAATCAATGCCCAAATTCCCGACTGGGTAAGACCGTGTGGGCTGCGCTAAGAACATTCAGAGTTCGCAGAAGACGCTGGTTGCGCCAGAAAATCCGATTGCCTCATCCAACTGAGGAGGGAACAGAATAAGCTGTGCGCGGATAAGGTCAGATGAGGGATTGGCCGAGTAACTTGATGCAGTTCATCTTTGCCTCGACACGGCTCCGACGGTGGTATCCGCTCCAACGTCGCCACAACGTCTTTCCCAGATACTGGGACGCACGTACCGCCTCGTTTCGGGCGATGGCGCCGGTGCTTGTGGGCTTCCAGGGCTTGGCGTTTTTACGGGGTGGGATGACGGCATGTGCGCCACGTGCGGCAATCGCGTCATGGCATTTGCGCGTGTCGTAAGCTCCGTCGGCGGTAACGCTACCAATCTCCTGACCAGGCGGGATCTGGTCCAACAGTTCTGGCAGCATGGGCGCGTCACCAATGTTGCTGCCGGTGATCTCGACGGCCCGGACCTCCAGTGTTTCCTCATCGATCCCGATATGTATCTTGCGCCAGATGCGCCGCTTGGGGCCGCCGTGCTTGCGCGCGTTCCACTCGCCTTCGCCCTCGGCTTTGATGCCGGTGCTGTCCACTGCCCTGCAGGGCATCACGCAGTGATGTCCCGAGAGGGGATCAGCAGGTTCAGCGGGCCCATGCCGCAACGGTATGGGATGGCCACGTTCAACGTCCGCTGGCGGCGGCACAAGGTGCTGAAGTCCGGCACCCGCCAGTCCAGCCCGACCAGGTGCAAAAGGCTTTCGACGAACCCGGTTGTCTGTCGCAACGGCATGCCGAACAGCACCTTCATCGTCAAACACGTCTGGATCGCAGCGTCGTTGAAACTCGGCTGTCGCCCGCGCTTCCCCGTCGGCGCCGGTCTCCACACCATGTCGGGATCAAACCAGATCGTCAGCGATCCGCGTTGCCGGAGTGCTTCATTGTAAGCCGACCAGTTCGTGGTCTTGTACTTCGTAGGTGCCCAACTGCTCATGGCCTCCAGCTATCATGCTGGATTCACGCCGTGAATCCTTCACTCGATTTGTGCAACAAGGCCGTTCCGAGCAGAACATCTCTCTGGACAACATCTACAAGATTTCTGCCGCGCTGGGCACACCAGTATGTAAGTTGCTTTCCAATCCTCTTGAATAGGATCTGACAAGCGTGATCAGCCTCATGTGAAATTCCGAGCGCAATTGGCTAGCCGAGAGCGCATCTCAATGAATGCAGTCTTCGACGAAGGTCAACAGACGAGCTTGCGCACCGGGTGCGCATGAGTACCACGCCAACAAGTGTGAGATAGGGTGGACACAGGGGTGGATAGACACTTCACAATTCGTGCCAAGTATTTGAGAAAAATAAATTTTTCATGAAAACTTGGTGCCCAGGAGAGGACTCGAACCTCCACGACCTTGCGGTCACTGGCACCTGAAGCCAGCGCGTCTACCAATTCCGCCACCTGGGCAGGTGTCGTGACGGGGCAGATATCGCCACTGTCAGGGACTGTCAACGGGCCTTGATGCAAAAAGTGCATTCTTCTGTGGCGGGCGGTTCTGCCGCCCCGAGCCGGGACGAATTGCGCCTTGTCCTGCAAGGTTTGCGCGCGTATCACGGGCGCTAACTCGAGACCGGAGGGACAAGGCATGTCGAAACTCGTGACCATTTTTGGCGGGTCTGGATTCGTGGGTCGCTACATCGCGCGGCGCATGGCCAAGGAAGGCTGGCGCGTGCGCGTCGCCGTACGCCGCCCGAACGAAGCGATCTTCGTGCGTCCCTACGGTGCCGTAGGCCAGGTAGAGCCGATCCTCGCCAATATCCGCGACGATGCGTCGGTTGCCGCCGCGATTGCCGGGGCTGATGCGGTGGTGAACTGCGTCGGAGTCTTGACCGAGCGGGGCAAGAACAAGTTTGGCGCGGTTCAGACCGAAGGCGCGGCGCGCATCGCGCGATTGGCTGCCGAGGCTGGCGTTGATCAGCTGGTGCATCTGTCTGCCATTGGTGCCGATGCCGAATCCGACAGCGACTATGCCCGCAGCAAGGCCGAAGGTGAGGCCGCCGTTCAGGCGCATTTCCCCGGTGCCGTGATCTTGCGCCCCTCGGTCATTTTCGGAACCGAGGACGAATTCTTCAACCGTTTCGCCAAGATGACCAAGTTTGGCCCGGTACTGCCGCTTGTCGGCGGTAATTCGCGCTTCCAACCGGTCTATGTCGACGACGTGGCAAAGGCGGCGGTTGCCGGTGTGCTGGGTCAGGCAGAGGCAGGCATCTACGAACTGGGAGGCCCTGACGTCGAAACACTGCATGACCTCATGGTCAAGATGCTCGGCGTGATCCGCCGCCGCCGCCTTATCCTGAACCTGCCCTTCTGGGTTGGATCTGTCATGGCCTTCGGCTTTGGCGCCATGCAGGCGCTGACTGTGGGTCTGATTCACAACGGTGTTCTGACCCGTGACCAGGTGCGCCAGCTGCGCCGTGACAATGTGGTTGCTGAAGGGGCCAGGGGATTCGCCGATCTGGGGATCGAGCCCACGGATATGGACGCGGTTCTGGCTGAATACCTTTGGGTCTATCGCCCCGGCGGTCAGTATTCCGCTTTGCAGGACAGCGCCCGCAATCTTCGCAACACCTAAGTGTAGGCGATAATCAGCAAGATCACGCCAAGAATCACCCTGTAGATCACATATGGGGTGAAGCTGACGCTGCGCAGCAGTCGCATCATTAAGGCAAGCGCCGCCAGTGCTGCGACGAAGGCCATGGCGGCCGCAATCGCACCGTTCCTAGCGGCTTCCGCATCTGCCGATGCAATAACTTCGGCACCAAGCAACACGCCCGAAGCAAGGATCGTCGGGATCGACATCAGCATCGACAGACGTGCTGCATCATGGCGTTCATAACCCAGATACCTGGCTGCCGTGATGGTGATACCCGACCGCGAGGTGCCAGGAATGAGGGCAATCGCCTGCCAAAGGCCCATGATAATGGCGTGGCGCAGGCTCCAGTCCTTCGCTTCAAGCTGCTTTGTCCCCTTCTGGTCCGCCCAGTAGAGCACCAGTCCAAAGCCCAGCATCGTCCAGCCGATCACGGTCATGGAGCGCAGCGAGTCGTCCAGCCCGGTGAGTTTTAGTGCCAGCCCAAACAGAATGACGGGGATTGTCGCAATGATCAGGCCCAGCGCCAGCCGGGCCTCGACCGTGTCGCGCCGTGCTGTGGCCAGATGGCCAAGGCCAATCACCGCGGCTCGAACATCGCGCCAGAAATAGAGAACCACCGCGCCCAGTGTCCCGACGTGAACGGCCACGTCAATCACCTGCCCCTGATCTGTCATCCCGGTAAGCTCTGGCAGAAGAATCAGGTGTCCGGAGGAGGAGATCGGCAGAAATTCAGTCAGGCCTTGAATCACCGCGACGATAAATAAATGAAAGAGTGTCACAGTTGCTGCCTGTGGGTGTCGTCATAATATTCTGTGTAAGATTTTGAATAAAAACAATAAATACAAATAATAGTCAGCATTGCTGCCATATTTTGCCACTCCCTTCCTGCAATGAAGGCGCTGGGCACGCTATTTTCAGAATAATAGGTCATCATTGCTGTCTTTTCATGTCCCGAGAGCGGCGTTATAGGGGCGTTCCTAGCTGATCCCAAAGGAACCGGAAAGGCACGCCATGGCTGTTGAGAAGATGCTGAAGTTTGTCACCGTGGGCAAGTCCATGCCTGAAAAGCGCTCTGCAGACGCGCGGGCGCAGGATTTCAATGAAATCTATGGTGAATACGCTGCGGCCAAAGCCGAGGAACAGGCGAGCCGCTGTTCCCAGTGCGGCGTGCCCTATTGCCAGTCGCATTGCCCGCTGCACAACAACATCCCCGACTGGCTGCGCCTGACCGCGACGGGCCGGTTGCAGGAAGCCTACGAGATCAGCCAGGCGACCAACACCTTCCCGGAAATCTGCGGCCGAATTTGCCCGCAAGACCGACTGTGCGAAGGCAATTGCGTGATCGAGCAATCAGGCCACGGCACCGTGACCATTGGCTCGGTCGAGAAGTACATCACCGATACCGCGTGGGAACAGGGTTGGGTCAAACCGATCAGCCCGTCGCAGGAACGTCCCGAAAGCGTGGGCATCATCGGCGCGGGCCCCGGTGGCCTTGCTGCCGCCGACATGCTGCGCCGCGCTGGGCTACAGGTCACGGTCTATGACCGCTATGACCGCGCAGGTGGGCTTCTGACCTACGGCATTCCCGGCTTCAAGCTTGAAAAAGACGTGGTCATGCGCCGCAACCAGCAACTGGAAGCGGGCGGGATCACTTTCGTGATGAACTGCACAGTGGGACAGGACATCAGCTTTGCCGAGATCCGCGAAAAGCACGATTTCGTAGTTATCGCCACCGGCGTCTACAAGACACGTGAATTGCAGGGTCCGGGCTCGGGGGCCGCTGGCATCGTGCGGGCCATTGACTACCTGACCGCCTCGAACCGTCTGTCCTTTGGCGATAGCGTGCCGGAATTCGAATCCGGCGAGCTGAACGCCGAGGGCAAGAAGGTTGTCGTCATCGGTGGTGGCGATACCGCGATGGACTGTGTGCGCACCGCGATCCGTCAAGGCGCGGAAAGCGTGAAGTGCCTCTACCGTCGTGACCGCGCCAATATGCCCGGCTCTCAGCGTGAGGTTCAGAATGCCGAAGAGGAAGGCGTTGAATTCGTCTGGCTGACTGCGCCCAAGGGCTTTGCAGGTGATCCTGTGACCGGCGTCATGGTGCAGCAGATGCGCCTTGGTCAGCCCGATGCATCCGGTCGCCGCAGCCCTGAGGTTGTCGAAGGTGCCGATTATTCGGAAGAGGCCGATCTTGTCGTGAAAGCCCTGGGTTTTGAACCCGAGGATCTGCCCGCGCTGTGGAACACTCCGGAACTGGAGGTGACCCGCTGGGGCACCGTCAAGGCCGATTTCCAGACGCATGAAACCAACCTGCCGGGTGTCTATGCGGTGGGCGACATTCAGCGCGGCGCGAGCCTTGTTGTCTGGGCCATTCGCGATGGTCGCGAGGCGGCAGAAGACATCCTTTCCAAGCTGGCGGCACGTGCGGGGGTAGCAGCGGAATAAGCCAGATTTTCGGGGTGACATGCGTGCACCCCTGCGCACCGCCCGTACACCACGCGTGCAGACAGGGTAAGGTATTTGACGACAACTCGGTTTGGGACCGATCGGATTTAGGGAAGGACTGCTGATATGGTATGCTTGATCAATCGTTACCTCCTCACCACCGCGTTTACCGTTTCGGTCGCGGCGGGAGCCCTCGTTCTGACCCCCACTCCGGTTCAGGCGCAACAGGGCCCGACGGTGACTCCTCCGCCTGGATGCACTGCCTTTCTGACGACGCAATCGCGCGGCTGCGTGGTGTCGCACAACTGGACCTGCGAGGGCGATCCTGAAGGCACGCATTGGCGGCTGTCGATGGATGAGGACGGGCCGTTCTACCTGTCGTTCACCGATGCCGAATTCCGCTGGCTTCTGTCCTATGAATTGCGCAGCGGCGCGCAGAACACGCTGATCCAGCCCGAGGATGATCCGGCGTCGATCACTGACCTATTCGCGACCGGTACCGATTCCATGTCGTTCTCGACGATCCACGAGGCCGGCAGCGGCCAGCGCATTCAGCGCGACTACACCGGCTTTGACCGGCTGACTGGGGAATTGGTGGAAATTGACGGGCGCATCCTGAACCGCACTGAATTTTCCTATGAGTACGACTTGGGCGAGGGCCCCCGTCGCGTCGAGGGCAACCAGTTCGTCAGCGAAGACTGGCGGATGTTCTTTGGTGGTGTCGAGGTGACGACCCTGCCCAATGGCGAGTCCCGGGAAAGTGACAATTCCCCCATGGATTTCGCAGAGCCGGGCGAGCCGGGCTTTTTGAGCGCGACGCCGCTCTATGACTGCGGGGACATGATGTCATGATCACCCTCGCACAGCAGATTATCGGACGGGCCGCGGCCCGATCCCCCGTGAAAGGAGAGCCTCAATGACCAAATACGATGCATCTTGGGTCGCCGCCGAAGAGGCCAAGCGCAAGTGGATGGCAGAGAACGGCATGTATATCGAGGAAGAAGAACATTCTTCCTGCGGTGTTGGCCTTGTCGTGTCACTGGATGGCAAACCGACCCGTCAGGTGGTTGAAGCGGGGATTACCGCGCTCAAGGCGATCTGGCACCGGGGCGCGGTCGATGCCGATGGTAAAACCGGCGATGGCGCAGGCATCCATGTGCAGATCCCGGCCTCGTTCTTCTATGACCAGATCCGCCGTACCGGGCATGAGCCCGACATGGATGTTCTGATGGCCGTCGGTCAGGTCTTTCTGCCTCGCAGCGATTTCGGGGCACAGGAAACCTGCCGGACCATCGTGGAAAGCGAAGTTCTGCGGATGGGCTACTACATCTATGGCTGGCGCCATGTGCCGGTTGATGTGACCTGTCTGGGGGAAAAGGCCAACGCGACCCGGCCCGAGATCGAACAGATCCTGATTTCGAACTCCAAGGGCGTGGATGAGGAGACGTTCGAGCGCGAGCTGTATGTCATCCGCCGCCGGATCGAAAAGGCGGCTGCGGCTGCCGGTGTCAGCGGGCTTTACCTGTGTTCGCTGTCCTGCCGGTCGATCATCTACAAGGGTATGATGCTGGCTGAGCAGGTTTCGGAGTTCTACCCTGATCTTCAGGATGACCGCTTTGAGTCGGCCTTCGCCATCTATCACCAGCGCTATTCCACCAACACCTTCCCGCAATGGTGGCTGGCACAGCCCTTCCGCATGTTGGCCCATAACGGCGAGATCAACACGCTGAAGGGCAACCTGAACTGGATGAAAAGCCACGAGATCCGTATGGCGTCGTCCTATTTCGGGGATCTGGCAGAAGACATCAAACCGATCGTGCCCGGCGGGTCGTCCGACTCGGCGGCGCTCGATTCCGTGTTCGAAGTGCTTGTGCGAGCTGGCCGTAATGCGCCCATGGCCAAGACCATGCTGGTGCCCGAGGCCTGGTCCAAGACCTCGACCGAGCTGCCGCAGGCGTGGCAGGACATGTATGCCTATTGCAACAGCGTGATGGAGCCGTGGGACGGACCCGCCGCGCTGGCCATGACCGATGGCCGTTGGGTCTGTGCCGGGCTGGACCGGAACGGGCTGCGCCCGATGCGCTATGTGGTGACGGGCGAGGGCTTGCTCATTGCAGGGTCCGAGGCGGGCATGGTGCCGGTAAACGAGGCGAACCTGATCGAAAAAGGTGCGCTTGGGCCGGGACAGATGATTGCCGTCGATATGGCCGAGGCGAAGCTTTACCACGACACCGAAGTCAAAGACCTGCTGGCCGCCAGCCGCCCGTTTGGCGATTGGGTGGAAAAGGTCGTCGACCTTGGCGAGCAGACTGAGGGGCTGACGGAATCGGCGGCCTTCGCCGGGCATGAGCTGCGCCAGCGCCAGATCGCGGCGGGCTATAGCATCGAAGAGCTGGAACAGATCCTTGCGCCGATGGCCGAAGACGGCAAGGAAACGCTGGCCTCGATGGGCGATGATACGCCCTCTGCGGTGCTGTCCAAGCAGTACCGGCCGCTGAGCCACTTCTTCCGCCAGAACTTTAGCCAGGTGACGAACCCGCCGATTGACAGCCTTCGGGAATATCGGGTGATGAGCCTGAAGACCCGCTTCGGCAACCTAAAGAACGTGTTGGACGAGGACAGCAGCCAGACCGAGATTTTGGTGCTGGAAAGCCCCTTCGTGACCAACGCCCAGTTCGAGGCTCTTCTGAGCCAGTTTGGCGAGAGCGTGGTCAATATCGACTGTACCTTCCCGACCGGTGGCAGCCAGGGCCTGCTGCGCGAGGAACTGGCACGCATCCGGCGCGAGGCGGAAGATGCCGTGCGGTCCGGTGCAGGCCATCTGGTTCTGACCGATCGGGGCCAGAGCGAAGATCGCATTGCAATGCCGATGATCCTTGCGACCAGCGCCGTACATAGCTGGTTGACCAAGCAGGGTTTGCGCACCTTCTGTTCGCTGAACGTGCGGTCTGCGGAATGCATCGACCCGCATTACTTCGCCGTGCTGATCGGCGCGGGTGCGACCACCGTGAACGCCTATCTTGCGCAGGACAGCCTTGCCGACCGGATCGAGCGGGGCCTGCTGGATTGCAGCCTGACCGAAGCGATGGCGCGCTATCGCAATGCGATTGACCAGGGCCTGCTGAAAATCATGGCCAAGATGGGGATCTCGGTGATCTCCTCTTATCGCGGAGGTCTGAACTTCGAGGCCGTTGGCCTGTCCCGCGCCATGGTGGCGGAATATTTCCCTGGCATGATTTCCCGCATCTCGGGCATCGGTGTCAGCGGTCTTCAGCGCAAGGCCGAGGAAGTGCATGCCAAAGGCTGGCTTAGCCAGACCGACATTCTGCCCATTGGCGGCTTCTACAAGGCGCGCCGGTCGGGCGAGAAGCACGCCTGGGAAGCGCAGACGATGCATATGATGCAGATGGCCTGCAACACCGCGTCCTACGAGATGTGGAAGCAGTATTCGGCCAAGATGAAGGCGAACCCGCCCATTCATTTGCGTGACCTTCTGGACATCAAAGCGCTGGGCAAGCCGATCCCGATTGAAGAGGTGGAAAGCATCACCTCGATCCGCAAGCGGTTTGTCACGCCGGGCATGTCCCTTGGCGCGCTGAGCCCAGAGGCCCACAAGACGCTGAACGTGGCCATGAACCGGATCGGCGCGAAGTCTGACAGTGGTGAAGGCGGTGAAGATCCGGCGCATTTCGTGCCGGAACCCAATGGCGACAATCCCTCTGCCAAGATCAAGCAGGTGGCGTCGGGCCGTTTCGGCGTGACCGCCGAATACCTGAACCACTGCGAAGAGCTGGAAATCAAGGTGGCGCAAGGCGCCAAGCCCGGCGAGGGCGGCCAGTTGCCCGGCATGAAGGTCACTGACCTGATTGCAAGGCTACGCCATTCCACCAAGGGCGTGACGCTGATTTCGCCGCCGCCGCACCACGATATCTATTCCATCGAGGATCTGGCGCAGCTGATCTACGACCTCAAGCAGATCAACCCGCGCTGTAAGGTGACAGTGAAGCTGGTGGCCTCAAGCGGCGTCGGCACGATTGCTGCCGGCGTGGCAAAGGCCAAGGCAGACGTGATCCTGATCTCGGGCCACAATGGCGGTACGGGTGCATCGCCCGCAACCTCGATCAAGTTCGCGGGTCTGCCGTGGGAAATGGGCCTTACCGAGGCACATCAAGTGCTGGCGATGAACAACCTTCGGGGCCGCGTGACGCTGCGCACCGATGGCGGGCTTCGCACGGGCCGTGACATTGTCATGGCGGCGATGATGGGGGCTGAGGAATACGGCATCGGCACTGCCGCGCTGATCGCCATGGGCTGCATCATGGTGCGTCAGTGCCAGTCCAACACCTGCCCGGTGGGCGTGTGTACGCAGGATGAAAGCCTGCGCGCCAAATTCACCGGTAACGCCGACAAGGTGGTAAACCTGATCACCTTCTACGCGCAGGAAGTGCGGGAATTGCTGGCAAGCATCGGTGCACGGTCGCTGGATGACGTGATCGGCCGCGCCGATCTGCTGAGCCAGGTCAGCCGTGGGTCCGCCCATCTGGACGATCTGGACCTGAACCCGCTGCTGATCACCGTCGATGGATCGCAGAACATCGTTTACGACCGGCACAAGCCGCGCAACGCGGTGCCCGATACGCTGGACGCGCAAATCGTCAAGGATGCGCACCGCTTCCTTGAAGATGGTGAGAAGATGCAGCTGTCATACGCCGTGCAGAACACCCTGCGGACCATTGGGACGCGGACGTCGAGCCACATCGTCAAAAACTTCGGGATGCGCAACGCGCTGCAACCCGACCACCTGACGGTGAAGCTGGAAGGCTCCGCCGGGCAGTCGCTCGGGGCCTTTGCAGCGCCTGGGCTGAAGCTGGAAGTGTCGGGCGATGCCAACGACTACGTGGGCAAGGGCCTGTCTGGGGGCACGATCGTCGTGCGGCCCGCGCAGGTCAGCCCGCTTGCCGCGGATGAGAACGTGATCATCGGCAATACCGTGCTTTACGGCGCGACCGATGGGTATCTCTTTGCCGCTGGCCGGGCCGGGGAACGGTTCGGGGTGCGGAACTCTGGCGCCAAGGTGGTGATCGAGGGCTGCGGGTCCAACGGTTGTGAATACATGACCGGTGGCGTTGCTGTGATCCTTGGGTCCATCGGCGCTAATTTCGGGGCCGGGATGACGGGCGGTATGGCTTATCTTTACGATCCCGAGGGCACCGCGCTGGAGAACATGAACCTGGAAACGCTGGTGACCTGCCCGGTCACGGTGGATCACTGGGAAGACCAGCTGCATGGCCTGGTGGCGCGTCACGCCGCCGAGACCGGGTCGCGCAAGGCATCCGATATCCTTCAGCATTGGGACGAGGAGAAGGGCAACTTCCTCCAGATCTGCCCGAAAGAGATGCTGAACAAGATCACCCATCCGCTGGGGATTGAGGAGAAGGCCGTTCCGGCGGAGTAAGCTCTCAGTTCATGAACGCAAAACGGGCCCTTCGGGGCCCGTTCTTCTTTGGGGTGAAGCGAGCTGCCGGTTGCAGCCCCACTTCGTCCAGAGATCAAGCGCTGGCGAAATCGCTGTCGGCATAGCCTTGCAGGTACAAAAGCGCCGTCAGGTCGCCATGGTTCACGCGGATATCGCATTCGGCCTGAACGGATGGTTTCGCATGTAGCGCCACGCCGGTGCCTGCAAGCCCCAGCATCCCAAGGTCATTGGCCCCGTCGCCTACGGCGATCACGTCGGCGGGGGTGATGCCTAGCCGAGCGGTGATCTGGTGCAGCGCCTCGATCTTGGCTTCGCGTCCCAGAATCGGGCGGCCCACATCGCCGGTCAGATGACCGTTCTCGGCCAGCAGTGTGTTGGCGCGGTTTTCGTCAAAGCCCAGATCGGAAGCGACGCGTGCAGTAAACGCGGTGAAACCACCAGAGACGAGCGCCGCATGGGCGCCGTGGGCCTTCATGGTGGACAGCAGAACCTTGCCGCCGGGCATATGGGTGATGCGGGTTTCGAGAACGCGGGTGATCACGCTTTCGGGCAGGCCCTTCAGAAGGCCAACCCGTTCTATGAGCGCCCCTTCGAAATCCAGCTCGCCATTCATGGCGCGGGCGGTGATGTCTTTCACGCGTTCACCTACGCCCGCCTCATCGGCCAGTTCGTCAATGCATTCCTGCTGAATCATGGTGCTGTCCATGTCGGCGAGCAGCATCTTCTTGCGGCGGTCCTGGCAGGGTTGAACGACCAGGTCCACGCCTTCCGATTGCAGATTGTCCCAGACCTCCCACCTATTGGCGGGGATTGTGGGCAGGGCAAATTCAGCGGCCACATCGGGTGACAGCCACAGCGCATCGCCACCGCCCCAAGCGTTACGAAGCGATTCGACCAGTGCGCCCTCGAGTTTCGGGGTCGCGGGATTGGTCAGAAGTGTTGCGATGAACATGGGTGTGCCCCCCGTGGCCTGCGTTTGGTGCGCATAAACCACGGGGCGGCGCCGATTTCCAGAGGATCAGCCTGCGTCAGGAAGCGGCGGCAGGCTGCGCAGGTAGAGGATGATTGCGGCAAGATCGTCGCCGGTCATGTTCGCAAAGAAGCCATAGGGCATCGGCGGGAACATCGGCGTGCCATCGGGCCGCATTCCTTGCGTGATCATCGTGGCGATTTCGTCATCCGAATAGCCGGCCAGACCGTCTTCGTGGCTGGTGATGTTTGATGCAACCGAGATGCCCCACGGCCCATGGAACTCGAACCCGCCACGACCCAGATCGGTCTCAACCATCGGCCCCATCGGACCCATCGGCGTGTGGCATTCCAAGCAGTGGGCCACCGGTCCGGCGAGGTACTCGCCATATTCTACCGTCACACCTGCGGGGATGTCGGCGACGCTTTCCACAGGCGGGCCGTAGGCGGGAGGCAGGGGGATGTTATAGGCGGACTGGCCCGGGTCGTGGTCGACGCCGGGAACCGTGCGCAGATAGGCGACGATGGCTGCAAGGTCGGTGTCTGACAGGCCGCGGTAGAAGGTAAATGGCATAGGTGGGCCAATGACCGATCCATCCGGGCGAATGCCTTCGCGGATTGCGCGCGACAGTTCTGCATCGGTCCAGTCGGCAATGCGCGAGGCCGGGGTGATATTTGGGGCAATGGCGGTGAACATGTCATTGGCTTCAACCAGCCGCCCGCCAAGGTCCTGCCCTTCAATGAAACCAGTTGGGCCCATGGGCGAGTGGCAGTTGCCACAGCCTGCGGGGCCAGTCACGAGATACGCGCCACGGGCAACAAGATCATCGTTCTGGGCAGCAGCAGGCGCGGCGAGCAGAACGGTCGCGGCCAAGGCCGCCTTTGTCAGTTTGTGCATTTGGTCCTCCCGTCATTCGGCCCGTTATGACGTTTGAATTGGGCCGTGTTTCCACCTTAGCACGAAAAAGGACTGCGATGTCGAAGTGTTACCCGGATGGGTTGTGTTTCCGCACGTTTCCGATCGTGAACGCGGTTGGCGCATTATTTGCCCAAAACGACGCCTTTGCCGAATTTTCCGACTTGTGTGTCTCTGCCTCTGGACGTAATTCCGGCGGTGGGACACCCCTCCCCAACGAGGGGCGCTTATCTGGAAGGATACCAGCGATGGTAACGAACACCCCGGCTGCGCGGCCGGCTAACCCGCGTTTTTCCTCTGGCCCTTGTGCCAAACCCCCCACCTGGACTCTTGATGCATTGAAGGACGCGCCCCTGGGCCGCAGCCACCGTGCCGCTATTGGCAAGGACAAGCTGAAGGCTGCCATCGAAGGCACGCGCGAGATCCTCGGCATCCCCGCAGATTACAAGATCGGCATCGTGCCCGCATCCGACACCGGCGCCGTTGAGATGGCGCTTTGGTCGCTACTTGGCGAACGCAAGGCCACCATGATCGCCTGGGAAAGCTTTGGCTCTGGCTGGGTCACGGATGTGGTCAAGCAGCTGAAGATCGACGCAGAGGTGAAAACCGCCGACTATGGCCAGATCGTTGACATGGCGTCGGTCGATTATGACACCGACGTGGTCTTCACCTGGAACGGCACCACGTCCGGCGTGCGTGTGGCCAATGGCGGTGTGATTCCCGCAGATCGTGCCGGGCTGACGATCTGCGATGCCACAAGTGCCGCCTTCGCGATGGATCTACCCTGGGACAAGCTGGATGTGACGACGTTCAGCTGGCAGAAAGTGATGGGTGGTGAAGCCGCGCATGGGATGCTGATCCTGTCCCCCCGCGCGGTTGAGCGGCTGGAAAGCTATACACCCGCATGGCCGCTGCCCAAGATCTTCCGCCTGACCAAGGGCGGTAAGCTTATTGACGGCATCTTTACCGGTGCGACGATCAACACGCCCTCGATGCTGTGTGTGGAAGATTACCTGTTCGCGCTCGACTGGGCGCGTGAGGTTGGTGGCTTGGAAGGGCTGATCGCCCGCTCCTCCGCCAATGCCCAGGCTGTCTGGGATTTCTGCGACCGGAACGACTGGATCGCCAACCTGGCTGAGGATGATGCAACCCGGTCTAACACCAGTGTTTGCCTTAAGTTCACCGATGATCGGATCGTTGATGGCGCTGTCTTCGCCAAGGCCGTGGCCAAGCGGCTGGAGGCCGAGGGCATCGCGCTTGATATCGGTGCTTATCGTGACGCGCCCGCAGGTCTGCGGATCTGGTGCGGGGCGACGGTAGAGACCTCGGATATCGAGGCCATGCTGCCCTGGCTGGAATGGGCTTTCGAGGCCGAGATCGCCGCGCAGGCCAAAGCTGCCTGAGCCAAGACTGTCACCCCCGCGCAAGCGGGGGGCTTTTCCCATATTCCTCTGCCCTGCGAGATCCCCGTTTTCACAGGGATGACAGGCAGAACCCGACAAAGGACATAACCCAATGGCCCCCAAAGTTCTCGTATCCGACAGCCTCAGCGAAACCGCTGTCCAGATCTTCCGCGATCGTGGCATCGAGGTGGATTTCGAACCGAAACTCGGCAAGGACAAGGACGCTCTGCTTGCCCGGATCGGTGAGTATGACGGCCTTGCCATCCGCTCTGCCACCAAGGTGACGGAGAAGATCCTCGAAGCCGCCACCAACCTGAAAGTGGTTGGCCGTGCCGGGATCGGCACCGACAATATCGACAAGCCCGCCGCGTCCAAGAAGGGCGTGATCGTCATGAACACCCCGTTCGGCAACATGATCACCACCGCCGAACATGCCATCGCGATGATGTTCGCCGTGGCCCGTCAGATCCCCGAAGCCAGCGCCTCAACCCATGCCGGCAAGTGGGAGAAATCCAAGTTCATGGGGGTCGAGCTGACCGGCAAGACGCTGGGCGTCATCGGGGCCGGCAATATCGGTGGCATCGTCTGCGACCGGGCCCGTGGCCTGAAGATGAAGGTCATCGCCTATGACCCGTTCCTGTCGGAAGAAAAGGCCGACAAGATGGGTGTCGAAAAGGTGGAGCTTGAGGAGCTTCTCAAGCGCGCCGACTTCATCACCCTGCACGTGCCGCTGACCGACCAGACCCGCAATATCCTGTCTGCGGAAAATCTCGCCAAGACCAAGAAGGGCGTTCGCATCATCAACTGCGCACGCGGCGGTTTGGTCGACGAGGTCGCTCTGGCCGAGCTGCTGAAATCTGGCCATGTGGCGGGCGCGGCGTTTGACGTCTTCTCGGTTGAACCGGCCACGGAAAACCCGCTCTTCAATCTGCCCAACGTGGTCTGCACGCCCCACCTTGGCGCGGCGACGACCGAGGCGCAGGAAAACGTGGCGCTGCAAGTGGCCGAACAGATGGCAGACTATCTGCTGACCGGCGCCGTTCAGAACGCGTTGAACATGCCGTCCGTGACGGCAGAGGAAGCGAAGGTCATGGGCCCGTGGCTGAAGCTTGCGCAGCATCTGGGCAGCTTTGTGGGACAACTGACCGACGAAGCCATCGACGAGATCCGCATCACCTATAACGGGGTTGCCGGGACGATGAACCTTGAGGCGCTGAACTGTGGCGTCATCGCGGGCATCATGAAAGCGGTGAACCCGGATGTGAACATGGTGTCGGCCCCCGTCATCGCGCGCGAACGCGGGATCGAGATCTCCACCACCACGCAGGACAAATCCGGTGCGTTCGAAGGCTATATCCGGCTGGAGGTCGTGACTCCGCATCGCACCCGGTCCATCGCGGGCACGGTCTTTTCCGACGGCAAGCCGCGGTTCATTCAGATCAAGGGCATCAATATCGACGCCGAGATCGGCGAGCATATGCTCTACACCACCAACGAGGACGTGCCGGGCATCATCGGTACGCTTGGTCAGACCATGGGTGAAAACGGCGTGAACATCGCGAACTTTACCCTGGGCCGATCCGGTGCTGGCAAGGATGCCATCGCGCTGCTGTATCTCGATGCGCAGCCCCCGGCCGAAGTGTTGGAGAAACTGCGCGCAACCGGCCTGTTCCAACAGGTAGCGCCAATGCAGTTCGACGCAGCCTAAGCGGCCCGACTGTAACCCCAAAAAGCCCCGGCCAATCGCCGGGGCTTTTTCTGTTCTGACTTGCAGTACGAGCCGGTTTCGCCCCATCCTTGGAGCATGAACACCAAGAAGCCCTTCGTTTTGGATGATTTCCTGCCCTATCAGCTGGCTGTGGTCGCCGAGCGGATCAGCCGCCAGTTCGCCCGCCACTACCGGGAAATGTTTGGCCTGTCCCGATCCGAATGGCGTGTTGTTGCGCATCTGAGCCAGCAAACCGCCGTATCCGTCAGGGAAATTGCAGCGCAGGCGGAACTGGACAAATCCAAGGTCAGCCGCGCCGTGTCGCGGTTGGAGGAGATGGGGTATATCACCAAAACCGCCTCTCCCGCCGATCGGCGACTGGTGGTTCTGGCGCTGACCGACAGTGGCCGCGCTATGGTCGATGCGCTGACACCGATTGCAGAAAGCTATCAGGACGAAGTTCTGCATTCCCTCGCGTCAGATGCGGACGGATTCCAAAGCGCGCTGAAACGGCTCATGGCGGACCCCGCGCAGCGCGGGTAAAACAGCGTTCAGGGGAATTTGACACACGGCCCGCCGCAGGGCGGGTTACAGTCTTTGGAGGACTATAATGACCGATATCGTGATCCTGTCCGGTGCCCGGACAGCTATTGGCACGTTTGGCGGGTCTCTGGCTGCGACACCCCCGATTGAGCTAGGCACCATGGCTGCCAAGGCTGCGCTGGAACGGGCCGGTGTGGACGGCAAGCAGATCGGCCATGTGGCCTTTGGCCATGTGATCAACACCGAACCACGCGACATGTACCTGTCCCGCGTGGCAGCGATGCAGGCCGGTATTCCCGACACCACGCCCGCAATGAACGTGAACCGCCTGTGTGGGTCCGGGTTGCAGGCCATCGTGTCGGTCATGCAGAACCTGATGCTGGGCGACGCCGAGTTTGGCCTTGCAGGTGGTGCCGAAAGCATGAGCCGCGGGCCCTACATTGTGCCTGCCATTCGTTGGGGCCAGAAGATGGGCGATATGAACGGCACCGACATGATGGTCGGCGCACTGAACTGCCCCTTTGGCACCGGTCATATGGGGGTGACGGCAGAAAACGTCGCAGAAGAACATGACATCACGCGTGAGCAGATGGATGCCTTCGCCGTGGAAAGCCAGAAGCGGGCGCTTGCCGCGATTGAAGCGGGTTATTTCAAAGACCAGATCGCCCCGGTCGAGGTGAAGGTAAAGCGCGATATGGTGCCTTTCGACACCGATGAGCATCCCAAGGCGTCCACCATGGAAACGCTGGCCGGGCTGCGGGCGGTGTTCAAAAAGGACGGGCGCGTAACAGCGGGCAATGCATCGGGCATCAATGACGGTGCCGGTGCGCTGGTCCTGGCCCGCGCCGATGCGGCTGAGGCTGCGGGCCTGAAGCCCCGCGCGCGGATCATCGGTTATGCCCATGCCGGCGTGCGTCCCGAGGTGATGGGCATCGGGCCGGTGCCTGCGGTTCAGAACCTGCTGGCGCGCACGGGCCTGTCTGTCACCGATTTCGATGTGATCGAATCGAACGAGGCTTTTGCCGCACAGGCGCTGGCGGTGAATAAGGGTCTGGGGCTCGACCCCGCCAAGGTGAACCCCAATGGTGGCGCGATTGCACTGGGCCATCCCGTTGGCGCGACCGGCGCGATCATCACCGTCAAGGCCCTGCACGAGCTGGAACGCACCGGCGGCAGCAAGGCGCTGATCACCATGTGCATTGGCGGCGGTCAGGGCATCGCGATTGCGATCGAACGCATCTGATCTTGCAAGCAAAACATGAAAAACCCCCGGCGCCACATCGGCATCGGGGGTTTTTTGTTGGAACCGGCGGGATGGGGAGAGGGGCACCCTGCCGGTTCCGGCCCGTGAGTGATGGGCATTAGTCTTCGAAGCGCGTTTCTTCGGCCAGTTCGGCGAAGATGCGGGCTGCGACGTCGTTGTGGCCGAAGCTCTGGGTCGAGATCACCTCGGTGCCGCTGTTGTTCAGGTAGGCGACGAGGGCGTGCTCATCATCTTCTGCGGCATTGCGGATGCGGGCGTCGAAGGCAATCGAGCCGTCAACCGGGCCAGCGCCGCCGTTCAGGATAAAGGCCACCTCGGCATGATCGTTGTCAGACAGGGCCTGGCTCAGGCGAACAAGCTCAGAGGTTGAATAGACGCCGGGTTCAACACCAAGCGATGCGGCAAGGTTGTCGGATGCGAAAGCGGCGGGGGCGGCCAGAGCGGCGGTGAGGGCGGTTGCAAGTGCGATGGTTTTCATGGGTCTTTCCTTTCAGGTGTCATTTGTTGTGCATGTGCGGTTGAAGGCGTTGTGCCTCCGATGACACTCAACTTAGGGCGCCTGTTTCGGTGTTTGAACCAACGAAGGCGAGATAATCGCGTGATAATGGTGCGCTAGTGCACATACGACTCCGCGAGTCAGCCCAGACCGTCACGCCCGGTTACGGGCCCGTGATTTCCAGAAACACTGTGGCCACCCGTCCGCCTGAATCGATCACGGTCAGGTCAACAAAGCCTGCATCGGGTGTTCCAAGGTCAACCTCTCGGTCATGCGCCCCGATTTCCACCGGGCGGCCGTTCCAAAGCCACGTATAGGGCGGCGTGCCCCGGTCCACCCGCGCCACCAGGGGCAGTCCTGGCTGACTGGCCAAAACCGCACCATCGGGGGGAAACGTGATTTCGGGCGCATTTGGATCGGTGGTGGCGGCGGCGCGGCTTGCAAAGCGTTGCAGAGGTGCCGGCAGTTCTGAATGGCTGACGGTCAGCGCACCAGGCGGCGGCGCTGGCAGCGGTGTCAGGCGCGGGGCGACGCGGGCAAAGGCCTCGAACAGCAGCGGCGCGGCCACATCGGCCCCGAAGGCACCGGGGACCGAGGCCCCGTCGGCGCGCCCAAGCCAAACCCCCACCACATGCCGCCCGTCATAGCCAAAGGCCCACGCATCGCGATGGCCGTAGCTGGTGCCGGTCTTGTAGGCCAGCCCGTTGCGCGGCGCGTTAGGGGGCGGGATCATGTCGGACAGGATGTCACCCACATACCAGCTGGCCACAGGCGACAGCACCTGCACCGGTTCGCCCGCGCGGTCGCCCTGCCGGTAGTGCAGGGGCACATAGGCCCCGCCCGAGGCCAGCGCACCATACATGCGCATCAGGTCTTCCATCGTCACGCCGACACCACCAAGCGCCACCGCCAGCCCCGGTTGCCCGGCGGGCAGTTCCGGGTTCATGCCCGCGCGACGCATACGGTTCATCAGCTCTGCCGGGCCCAGTTCCTCCAGCAGGGACGCGACGGGGATATTAAGCGAGGCTTGCAGCGCGCGACGTACGGATAGTTCGCCCCGGAATGCACGGTCGAAATTCAGCGGGGCGTAGCTGCCGAACCGCGTGGGGCGGTCCTCGATCAGGCTTTCGGGGTGGATCAATCCTGCCTCGAACCCCAGCCCGTAGATCAGCGGCTTTAGGGTAGAGCCGGGACTGCGCAAGGCTTGTGTCATATCGACGAAACCTTGCAACGGGTTGTCGGAATATTCGGCGGACCCGACCGAGGCCAGAACCTCGCCCGTCTGGTGATCCATCACCATGATCGCGGCGTTCAGCCGGTTGCCCTGACCGCGCACAGCTTCCAGCGCCAGCGCCTCCATCTGTGCCTGCAAGGTCGCGTTGATCGTTAGCCGATGCTGGCCGGTGGGGTCTTGGGCCAGCATTCGGTCCGAAAGGTGCGGCGCCAGAAGTGGAAAATCGCGGCGTTCGGTTGGCAGGGCTTCGGCCATGGCCCATGTCACCTCCTCCTCCGACAACACACCAAAGGTCAGGGCGCGGGCCAGCACCCTGTCGCGGGCGACATGGGCATTGTCCGGGTGACGGTCGGGGCGGCGGCTGTTTGGGGCCTGCGGAATGGCCACCAGCAGCGCAGCCTCGGCGGTGGTCAACTGCCCCGGTTCCTGTCCGAACCAAGTGAGCGTTGCGGCGCGAATGCCCTCGATATTGCCGCCATAGGGTGCGAGATGCAGGTAGAGAGTCAGAATCTGATCCTTGCTCAGCTGACGTTCCAGCGCCAGCGCCAAACGGATCTGCCGCAGCTTGCCGCGCCACGATCCTGTGCCGCTGTCTTCAAGAAGCCGAGCAACCTGCATGGTGATGGTGGAGGCGCCCGAGACAATGCGCCCGTTGGTGAGCGCCTGCCACCCGGCCCGCGCCATGGCCCGCCAATCGACTCCGGCGTGATCGTAGAAGCGGCGATCCTCGAAGTTCAGCAGCAGTTCGATGAATTCCGGGTCCACCTCGGCCAGAGACACGGGTAGCCGCCAACGCCCATCCTCAACCGTGTAGGCGCGCAAAAGCGTGCCGTCGCGATCCAGAACCTCAACCGAAGTGACAGGCACCAGTGGTGGAATGACGGTCGCCTCAATCCACGCATCGAACCGGTTCCAGGCCAGTCCGATTACCAGCAGCAGCGCCGCCAGCCAGAAGAATGGCCTTGCCCGGATCACTCGGTAATCACCACATGGCCGGACGCCGTCTGTGCCCGGAAGGCGGGGCGGTACATGTCTTCGACCGAGGCGGCCGGGTGGTGGAAACTGCCGGGCGTGACCGCGCGCACGATATAGGCCAGCCGCATCAGATCACCCCTTGTGTGCGTCACTGCGGCAAGGAACCTGTCCTGCCGAAACTCCGTATGATCGGTGAAGTCGGTCACGTCCAGATCGCTGAGCGACCCGATATCGCCAGCGCGCAGCAAGTTGGGATTGTCGATCTCGAACCCTGCTGGCAATGGGTCGTTCACCATCAGCCGCGCGGTGCGGTCGGTGAAGCCCAGGACATTCAGCACCACGACCAGCCTTGTCCCGACAGTGACCTCGGACGGGTCGGCGGGCAGGCCATCCAGAGTCATGTAACTGCGGGTGATGCTGTAGCCATTGCCGCCCGCCTGCGTGTCGCCCTCGGCCTGACCATAACGGGTCAGCGTCAGGGTTTCCGGTCGGTCGCCGGTGTTGGTCAGCGTCCGGGTGGTGGTATCACTTGCTTCCAGCACTTCGATCAGCGGACCATCGACCTCTGTTCCGTTCAGGGTCAGAGACGACAGTCCCTCCATGTCAATCAGCGCATCGGCGGCCAGAAGGCTCCACACCGCTTCCTGGGTAGAGACATTGGCACTGGGTGCTGGCAATGCAGCCGCCAACGCATCCAGCGGGATCGCCTGCGACCCGGCACCAGCAGCGAGCGTCAACAACGCCGTGGCATCCCGTCGTCTGGTGCCGAAATCCGACCGCCATCCGGTCCGCTCTGACACGATGCTTTGGGTGATCAGCAGTTCATAGCCCCGACGGAACATCGCGTCGGCCCGTGGTTGATCTCCATACATCGCCAGCGCAGCCCCAAGCTGCCCAAGCGCCAGCGGGGTGGCGAAGGCATCGGCCTTTACGTCTGCATAGTAGCGCAGGTCGCCTATGGCTGCCGCGCCTTCCCGCGCCAAAACCATCAGCGAATAGGCGATGGATTCACCCCCTTCCTCAAAATCAGGGGCGGTGGCGACATGGTTGCGCAGCGCGTCCAGCGCGGATTGGAAGGCGAGGTCGGGAACCACATAGCCCTCGGCCCGTGCGCGCGAAAGGAAGTCGGTGACATAGGCATCGAGCCATGGATCGCCGGAATAGGCGCCCCACAATCCGAAACCGCCATTCGCGGCCTGATTGACCAGCACCGCGTCGATGGCCTGCTGGATGCGGGTTGCCAGATCGCCGGCATGGTCAAGATCCAGCGCCTCGGCCACGTCTGCCATGTACAGCAACGGCATCGCCTGACTGGTCACCTGTTCGGTGCAGCCATAGGGGTAGCGGTCGAGCATCTGTAAAAGGCCCGGTGCATCGAAGCGGGCGAGGGGCCCTGCGGACAGGGTCGCGCGGCCCGTGCCGGGGCGCAGACCCGCGAGAACAGACGCATCGAAATCAAGGCTGTCGCCCGGCGCCAGCGTGAAGCGAGAGGTCACAGCGGTGACGGGGTCGTTCGACTGAACCACCAGCCTCAGCGTCCTAGACAGGCGTTGCCCGTCCGGGGTGACAAGCGTCACGTCCACCTGTTGCTCGCCAAGCTGGTCCAGCGCAAAGAGCGGCACGCGCAGGCGTTCGGTCTCACCCTCCTCCAGCGTCACGGCAGAGAGGATAGAGCCGATGTTCAGCCCATCAGATGTCTCGATCTCGATTGGCATCAGGCCGGTGGGGCCCTCTGCATGGGTCACTTCCAGCAACAACCGCGCGGTGTCGCCGGGTGCCATGAAGCGGGGCATGGAGGCGGTGACAACCACCGGATCGCGAACCAGAACATCGGCCTCTGCCTGACCAATCCCCGCCCCGTTCCACGCCATCGCCATCACGCGCACGGTGCCATTAAAGCTGGGGATGTCAAAGCTGACACGCGCCAGCCCGTCCGCATCCACCGTGACGGGGCCAGAATGGAAGGCAACCAGCGCCTCGGTCGGGGGTGGGGCCTGCATCCGCATCCCGGCATTGGCATCGCCGCCTTGCCGGATCGCCCCGGGGTCTCCGCCGCCGGAGATCAGCCGTCCGTAGAGGTCGCGGATGCCGACGCCAAGGCGACGCTGACCAAAGAAATGTCCCATCGGGTCGGGGGACTGGAAACCGGTCAGGTTCAGGATACCCAGATCAACGGCCGCGATGCTGGCATATACCGTATCGCCCTGTTCGGCATTGCCAACGCGCAGCGCCACCTCCAGCGGGCCACGGGGGGCGGAGGTGATCGGGGCTTCCATCACCACGTCCAGCGCGCGCGGGCCGGGGTTGACCGTCGCATGGACCAGCCCGAGCGACCGGGCGGGCATCTGTGCAGGCAATCCTTCCAGCGGGCGCAGCAGGGTGGCGGTGACATATGCGCCGTTGCCCCAGTCCTCGGTTACGGCCAGCGGGAAGGTGTCAGGGTCATCGCCGATGGTGACAAGTTCCTGATGGATTAGCCGGTTCGACATGACCCGGACCAGGACCAGCCCGCCGGATCGCGGAACGATACGCAGCCGCGCCTCGTCGCCTATGTCATAGCTTTCGGAATCGAGTGAGACCTCCAGCAGATCGGGTGTGCCGGTGCTGTCGCCCTCACCATACCAACCGGCGCGGAACCCTATCGAAGACGCGGTATAGAGACCATCGGTGCTTTCCACCCGCAGTTCATAACGCCCCCAATCGGCAGGCGCGCCAATCTCTAACGGGTCAGCTCCAAGCACCGCGTCACCGGTTGCGATCCGGGTACGGGTTGTGACTGGTTCCCAGTTCCAGCGCCCGTTCTGAGTGTACCATTGATAGCGCCGTTCGACCCTGTTCAGTGTCCAGCGCACCGGCAATTCCTCTGCCCCAACAGCGATCAGGTGAAACTGCGCCTCGGTGCCTTCGGGAAGGGTGCCGTCAAAGAGCTGGCGAATGCCGATCAACGTGCCTGTGGGTTCAAGCGCACGGGTAATCTGGCGTTCCACCGGACGGCCAGAGCCTTCGGTCACACGGGCGACGATGGTCACTTCGCGCGGGTGCGGGGTGCCGGTGAGCTCGGGCAGGCTTAGCTCCAGCCGGGCCGCACCGGATGCATCGGTGCGTTCGCTGTCGGGCAGGCCGCTCAGGGATGTTCCGACCGGGTTATCATGGCGGCCAAAGCGGTAGCCGGGATAACCCGCGAGTGTCGAAACACCCCGCAGAATGCGTTCGCCCTCGATCGGCAGATCGCCCGCAGGGGCACCGAACAGGTAATCCGCCTGTAGGTCCAGAAGGATGGGACGGTTCGCGGGCAGGGGCCCGTCTGGCAGGGACAGATCGACATCGATCCGTTCAGGCAGGAAATCCTCGACCAGCAGGGTGCGGCTGGCAAGCGGCTGCGCATCCGGGTCTGCATGGATGGCCAGCCGCCAGGTGCCGCGCGGCACATTCGGGCCAAGGGGCATCTGCCAGACGAAGCCGCCCGCGCCGGTCTCGCTCAGCACCATTCGGCTGTATTCGACTCCATCTGCCCGGGTCAGGATCGCGGTCAATGGCAAGCCAGACAGGGCGCGCGACTGCCCGTCGCGGGCCAGCGCGGTGGCGTGAATGGTCTCTCCTGCGCGGTACGCACCACGCTCGGTGGTCAGAAACAGGTCAATCGGTGGCGCGGCGGGTCGGCCTTCGACGCCCCGGTCGGACAGGTCGAACTCTGCTTCGCGCAATGAGAGGAAGGCGAAGTCCTCGGCCTGTTCCACGGTGATCATCGCAGGAGTGGCCCCGGCGCGCCCTGCGGTCAGATCGGCAGGGAAATGCACGCGGCCCTGCCGGTCGCTTTCCAGTTCCGCCAACACCCGGTTTGATTCAGAAACCAGCCGTACAACCGCACCCTCTACGCCTGAAGTATCGGCCAAAGATCGCAGGATCACATGAACGCCATCTGTGCCGGATACGGCAGAAATCCCCAGGTCAGAGACGAAAAACCACTGTGTTGCCGTGGGTAGGTCACGTCCCTCGGGCCCGTCGATCCGGGCCTCTAGCGCATAGAGGCCGGGGTCGAGATTGGCCATGACCTCGCCCATGGGCAAGCTGGTGGTGACGTCCTGATTCAGCCGGTTAGAGACCTCTCCAACCCCTTCCCAGACAGTTTCAGCCAACTCTGTCGAAAACCGGCTTACTTCCCACTGGTTCAGGGGGCGCCCGAAATAGTCGTCCTGAAGCGTTCGCACGATGTTGCGATCCGTGACTGAATAAAGTCGAAGCGCGACCTCGTCGGTGTTCACCGTCACAATGGGCAACGACCCACCCGCAAGGCGCGGCAACACATAAGCCCGACCGGGAAAGCGTAGGGCAGGCGACCGATCACGCACATAAAGCCGCAGTGTGGCGGGGTTGCGCAGGGTCTCGCCCGAGGCGGAGGGCAGGCCCGCGCGCAGGGTGAATTCATAGCGCTGCCCGTGTTGCACACCGGAGATGCAGAATTGCCGGTCCTCAGCTTCGACCGACAGTCCGTTCACGGTGGTTTGCAGAAAATCGGCATGGGTGACACCGCCTGCAATGTCTTCCGAGAAGATTGCGCAAATGCGCGGCTCGGCGGCATCGTTCTCAACCCTCGTGCTGGTGACACGGAAGCCATAAAGCCCGATCGCGCGGTCAAGCTCTGCCTCCAATGCGTCTGACGGGGCCTCGGCAATCGCTAGCCGCAGAGCGAAGATCATGTCGCGGCCACGGTTGCTGTCTTCCAGCGCGCGGGCGATCAGCGCGGCAGCATCAGACAGGTCCTGTCCGGGATCGGCCCGCAGGGCGGCATTGATACCCGCGCGCAGGGCGGTGCGGGTCAGATTCCTCTGTTCGGATCGGCTGGAAGTCTCAATCTCTAGCGCCAGGCGGGCATATTCCAGCCAGTGCGCGGGATCGTCGGTGATGGTGATGGCAGAGCCATAAAGCCGCATGGCGCGCAGAAACTCGCCCTCTTCCAGACGCTGAAGGGCGGTGTCCAGAATACGGTCTGCCGTCCATGTTCCGGCATAGTGCCGGTTGGCCAGGGTCGTGGCCTGAGCACGGGCGTTGGACAGATCCTCCGCCGTCAGGAACCCCAGTTGGTCCAGCCGCGCCTCCAGTCGGGCCAGAACGACAGGGTCGGTGTTGCGCACTGTGGCGGACATGGCGCCGTCAAAAGACTCCATCGCCAAGACGGCAGTTTTTGGAAAACAGACACTGTTTAGGCTGTTGTAGGTAAAGGCCACGCAGTTCGGATCGGCCATGCACGCACGAGAGCAGGTCTCGAACGTTGTGTCATAGATCGGCGTAATGTCTGCGCCGGGAAAATCGGTGTCTTGCGTGATTGCAAAGAAACGCTCGGCAACCGGCCCGTTCTGGGCGGTGGCGACAAGCGGAAGCAAGGACATCAAACCAGCCACGACCAATGCGCGCATGGGAACCTCCTGATCAGAAATTGTATCAATAAAAAATCTTTCAGCCATGCTGCCACGGTCAGCCGCCTTAGTCCATGCCGCCCCGTTTTCCTTAAGACGATGGTAAGGAAACCGGCGTCATTCTGCCGGTTCAGGTTTGGATTCGCGAGAGACAGGGCATGGACGGCACCAGCTTCGACGACCGTTTGGCGCGGGAACGCCGGGCGCGGCTGGCCGCTGAACGCCTGCTTGTCCAAAAGCAAGAGGAACTGTTCGCCGCCAACCGAAAGCTGGCGCAGCAGGCCGACAGGCTGTCCGATCAGGTGATCGAGCAGCGCGAAGAAAACGCCGAACTGGTCGGTGAAACCACCCGCGCCCGCGCCGATCTGGAAGTTGCGACTGAAAAGGCAGAACGGGCAGAGCGTCGGCTTTGGGACTCTCTCGATATCATCGAAGATGGCTTTGCCATCTATGACCGGTCCGGCAGGCTGGTGGCCGCCAATGGGGCCTTTCTGAATATCTTCGAGGGCATGGTCGAGGTTGGGCCTGGGGCCAGCTACAATTCGATCCTTCGCATTGCTGTGGACGAGGGGTTGGTTGATCTGGAGGGTTCACATCCTGACGATTGGGTGGATGACCTGACCGCCCGGTGGGAACAAGATCCGATCCCGGAACGCACCGTCAAACTGTGGAATGGTGGCTATATCAAGCTGGTCGACAAACGCGCGCCCGGTGGCGACATGGTTAGCCTGATGTTGAACATCACCCAATCCATTCGCCGCGAACGTGATCTGTTGGAAGCCCGCGATCAGGCAGAAGCGGCGAACCGCGCAAAGTCTGCCTTCCTCGCGAATATGAGCCACGAGATTCGCACCCCGATGAACGGCGTGGTCGCCATGGCCGAGCTGCTGCGCGAAACCGATTTGGACGAGGATCAGCGCCAATGCGCCGACACGATCCGCAACTCCGGAGAGGCGCTGCTGGAGATCATCAACGACGTCCTCGATTTTTCGAAGATCGAGGCCGACAAGCTCGTTCTGCATTCCGAAGCCTTCGATCTGGAGGATCTGATCCGTGAGATCTTCCGCCTGCTGCGGCCGTCCATTCAAGGGCGCGATCTGCGGTTGTTGTTGGATTATGATATCTTCCTGCCCGAAACCCTTGTGGGCGACCGGGGGCGGGTGCGACAGGTGCTGACCAACCTGATCGGCAATGCCGTCAAATTCACCGATGCTGGCCATGTCCTTGTGCGGGTCATGGGCGAAGTGGTGGAAAGCGATCAGGTCACTCTGGTGATCGCGGTGGAAGATACCGGTATCGGCATCGCGGCTGATAAACAGGCGCATGTGTTTGGGGAGTTCAACCAGGTCGAGGATCAGGCGAATCGCAAGTATGAGGGCACCGGGCTGGGTCTGGCGATTACGCACCAGCTGGTGCAGATGATGGGTGGTGACATCTGGTTGGAATCGGAACTGGGACAGGGTGCAACCTTTGCCTTCCGCCTGATCCTGCCGGTGGCCGAAGGAGAGGTTCCCTGCCCGGTGTCGCCTCTGCCACCAGAGCTGGCAAATGTTGCGCTCATCGGCCCGGACACGGGCGCGCGGCGCTTGGTTGCGCGGCAGTTCCTCAAGCTGAAAACAGAGGTTCAGGTCGCAGAGAGAGCGGAGCAGATTACCGGAACCCCGAACCTGATGATCCTGACCGAAGACGCGGATGACGACCGGCTTGGCGCCGCCCCGTGGCCGGTGATCCGCTGCCTGTCCGACCGTCGTGCCGACCCGTCGGCTGCGATCCCCGAGATCACTTTGGAAGTGCCCTTGCGCGAGTTCAGGCAAGCAGTTCTGGATATGGTGGACAAGATCCCTCCTCGGCCAGAGCCTTTTCGGCAAGACGCACCGCGAAAGCTGCGGTTGCTGGCAGCGGAGGACAACAAGACCAACCAGATGATCTTTCGCAAGATGATCAAGGCGCTTGATCTTGAGTTGGTGCTTTCGAACAATGGGCTGGAAGCCTGGGAAGCCTATCGCGCGGAACGGCCAGACCTGCTGTTCACTGATATTTCCATGCCCGAGATGGACGGGCTGGAACTGACCCGCCGGATTCGAGCGGATGAGCAGGAGAGGGGGCTCTCGTGTTTGCCCATTGTTGCGATGACCGCGCACGCGATGGATGATCACGAGGCAGAGATTGTCGCCGCGGGGGTGGATTATTACCTGACCAAACCGCTGAAAAAGGCCGAAATTATCGGCAAGCTGGAAATGCTCCGCCCAGAAGGGGTTCGTCCGCTGCGGGAGGAGAGCTGAATGTCACTGGATGTCGCCGTCTGACGGTGTCGGCCCCAGAAATACATGCATCAGACGGACGCTTGGTCAGAGCGTCCAATCTGCAAACGACCCCGACAGCCGGTATTCCCCGGTCACGATATCCCGCCGGTTGCGGATCGGGCCGTGGGTGTAGGTGCGGGCCGCCGGGTGATGTGCGTCAAGAACACCAAGTCTGGTCAGGATGTGGGTAATTGCCGCTTCGGACCCTCGGGTTGTCCCGTCTTCGATCTTCAGGGCAACGCCGATGCGCCGTTCCGGCACAATCGCGATGAATACGGCCTCGGCCCCGGTTTTGACCGATGCGCGCCCGCCCATGGCGCGCATAAGGGCGGTACAGGACTTTCCTTCGCCGGCCACCAGGACCGGATGTGCGGCCATTGCGCGGGTCAGCCGGTGCATGGCGCGGTCGCGTGCATCACCTTCGCCCGTGGCCGCCGCGAAACGCCCCATGGCGCGGGCCAGTCCGGTGACGGACGTGGCGAAGTTGGGGGCGGAACAGCCGTCGATGCCGAAACCGGGCGTATCCTCGCCCGTGACCTCTTCGAACGCGGCTTTCACGGCCAGTTGAACCGGATGGTCAGGATCAACGTATTCCGGCCCGGCCCCCAGATGTTTTGCCAGCGTCAGAAACCCGGAATGCTTGCCGGAACAGTTGTTGTGGATCTGGCAGGGCGAAGTATCGGTCTTGATCAGCGCGGTCCGTGCGTCAGGGTCGCCCGGCATCTGCGGCCCGCACCGCAAGGCTGTCTCGGGGTCAATCCCCAGGCCCCCCAACCACTCCGTCACCATATTCGTGTGGATCGCCGCCCCGTTATGGGATGCGCAGGACAGGGCCAGTTGTGCCTCCGACAGGCCAAACGCCTCTGCCGCGCCGCTTTCGATGAGCGGAAGCGCCTGGATCATCTTGCAGGACGACCGGGGCAGGATCACAGCATCGGGGTTTCCCCAGCTGGCGAGAACGCCATCGTCGGCGCCCCACACAACCGCATGGCCACGATGGATGCTTTCGCGGAACGGTCCGCGCCAGACCTCGACCAGTGTTTCCGCTTCAGCCATGCAGTTTTCCTCCGTCCAATCAGGGGTTCCGGCAATTTTCCGCTACCGGGGCTTTTCCCCAAAAGGATTTTCAGGTTAATCTCCGCTCGCAGTTAGAAGTGGGCGGGGTTCGAGTGCAAGACCTGACGAACAGGCCGGACCCCAAACCAGAGGCAGAGACGGCTGGAGGCTGGATCAAGATGAAGAATTGGGTTGCTGGATTGGTGATCGCACTGGCGTTTTCGACGCCGTCGTTTGCCCAGGACACCGAGGAATCCGAAAACCGCGTAAATGCGGAGACGGATTGGAGCGTGTTCGTCGAGGATGACCCGACACAGTGCTGGGTCGTATCCGCGCCGCGTGAAACCGTGAACACCCGCGATGGCCGTGTTGTGGCCGTGCGCCGGTCGGAAATTCTGCTGTTTGTCAGCTACTGGCCGTCCGAAAGCCGGATGGGTGAGGTTTCCTTTACCGGCGGATATCCGTTTGCAGATGATTCCACCGTGACGATGGAGATTGGCAACTCGACCTTTGAACTGTTTACCGACGGCGAATTGGCTTGGGCTGCGTCCGAACAGGAAGACGCCCGGATCATCACGGCCATGAAGCGTGGCTCCGAAGCGGTGCTGACCGCCCGGTCGGCACGAGGCACGCAGACGGTTGATACGTTCTCGCTGCTTGGCTTCACTGCTGCGGTTGAGGATGCGGAAACCCGCTGCGGCGGCTGATTTTCTGCAAATACAAGGTTTGCCTTGAGGGGCGGATGCTTATATGTGTCCGCATCCCATCTCGGAGCTATGCCATGTCCGCCAGCGCCCCCATCACGCAGGATGTCCTGACCATTCCGCGCAAACTGCCCGACGGCCCCACGAATATTGTGGGTCTGACGCGGGATCAATTGCGCGCGGCGCTGATCGCGGCAGGCACGCCTGAAAAGCAGGCCAAGATGCGGGTCAACCAGATTTGGCAGTGGGTTTACCACTGGGGCGTGCGCGATTTTGACGTGATGACGAACCTCGCCAAAAGCTATCGGGCCGATCTGGCCGCGCATTTCGTGATCGAAGTGCCAGAGGTGGTCAGCCGCAATGTCAGCGCTGATGGCACCCGAAAATATCTGGTGCGGATCGCGGGTGGGCACGAAGTAGAGGTCGTCTATATCCCTGAAACTGATCGCGGGACGCTGTGCATCTCTTCCCAGGTTGGCTGCACTCTGACCTGTTCCTTCTGCCATACGGGTACTCAGAAACTGGTGCGTAACCTGACGGCTGGTGAGATTGTTGGTCAGGTGATGGTGGCGCGTGACGATCTGGGCGAATGGCCGGAACCGGGCGAGGGCACCGGCGACAACGGCCCGCGTCTGTTGTCGAACATCGTGCTGATGGGCATGGGCGAGCCGCTTTATAACTTCGAGAACGTGCGTGACGCGATGAAGATCGCAATGGATCCCGAGGGCATTTCGCTGTCGCGCCGTCGGATCACCCTATCAACATCGGGCGTGGTGCCCGAGATCGCCCGCACCGCAGAAGAAATCGGCTGCATGTTGGCCATTTCCTTCCACGCGACCGAGGATCAGACCCGCGACAAGCTGGTGCCGATCAACAAGCGCTGGCCGATCGCAGAGCTGCTGGACGCGCTGCGCGCCTATCCCAAACTGTCGAACTCTGAGCGAATCACATTTGAATATGTGATGCTTAAGGATGTGAACGACACGGATGAAGATGCCCGCAGGCTGGTCAAGCTGATCAAGGGCATTCCGGCCAAGATCAATTTGATTCCGTTCAACGAATGGCCCGGTGCGCCCTATGAGCGATCGGACTGGGAACGGATCGAGAAGTTTGCCGACATCATCTACAAGGCGGGCTATGCCAGCCCCATTCGCACCCCGCGGGGCGAGGACATCATGGCCGCTTGCGGGCAGCTGAAATCCGCTACGGAACGGGCGCGGAAAAGCCGGGCTCAGATCGCGGCAGAGGCCGGGCTGCCTGAGTAAGCCCTGTTTTTACAGCACCAAAACGTGAAAAAGGCGGCCGATGAAGGCCGCCTTCTTCTATTCTGTAGTCGGTGACTGAATTAGTCAGCCATTGCAGCTGCGATCAGGATGATTGCCAGCAGGGGAACCAGGACGCCACCAGCGGAGGACGAGGTGTCTTCCACGATTACGACGGGTTCCAGAACAGGCTCCACGTAGCCGCTAGCAAAAGCGGAGGTGGCGGCAACGGACAGAGCGGCTGCGAGTGCGAGTTTTTTCATAGTATCCTCCAAGATACGCCCCAAAATTTTTCGCGCGGTATTACGCATAGCAGGGCACCCAAGACTGTACCTCGTAACTAGGTTTAAGCAGCAAAGCCTTGGGATTGCAATGCTGGGAAATCGCCCCGAACCCCAAGATCGCAAATTTGTGGTCAAATAAGCAACACTTGGGTGCCAACACGGGCCAGTTCGAACAAATCTGCGATATGTTCGTTGTAAAGGCCAATGCATCCGTTCGAACTGCGCCGCCCGATCTTGCGTGTGTCGTGGGTGCCGTGGATGCGGTAATAGGTCCAACCGAGATAAAGCGCATGGGTGCCCAATGGGTTATCTGGGCCCGGGGCGACATATTCGGGCCATTCCGGGTTGCGTTCGCGCATCGCCGGTGTCGGGCGCCATTCAGGGCCTTCGACCTTGCGGACAACGCTTGTCCGACCCCGGCGAGTCAGGTCTTCGGTGGCAGGAACCGAGGTGGGATACAGGCGATAAACTGTCTCCTCCGGGTTCCAATAGTGGAGTGCGCGAGAGGTGATATCGACCAGAATCGCGCCGTTGTTCAGGTTGTCGAAATAGTCCCGCCATTCCAGCGTGCGAAAGCTGGAAATGTTGTGCCGCACGGTCTGGCTGACATCGCGTTCCAGTTCCGTGCTGTCTTCATAGGTGGTGTCCTGTGCCAGTGCAGGGGTGGCGAGAGTCACGGCTGCCGCGCCTAGAAACAGGCGCCGGTTCAGATGTGGGATCTTCGGGTCGCTCATTGTTCGACCTCCGTAGGGAACTGCCTCTGGCGCGCAAAATAACGGCAATGGCGGCCTACGTCCATTGATGCACTGATCACAATACATGAAAAGACACCCGTTCTGTTTGATCGGATGGGACCGGGGCGTTATTGATCTAGGCAACAAACAGCAAAACAGGCCCGAAACCTACCCATGCTGAGACGCACCTTTCTGATGACAACGGCCCTTGGCTCGCTTTCAGCGTGCATGGCAACGACCTCTCCGCGGCTTGGGGCGGACGGGCGTCCGCTGCCGACTGTGTATCGAATCAATCCGCGTGACGAAGCAGCCATTCAGTTTCGCGTCCTGGACAGTGTGAATGCCCTGCGTCGCGCCGCAGGAGCACCCGATCTGGCCCTGAACGCCGAACTCAACGCCGCTGCTGCCACCCATTCCCGCGACATGAGCCTGCAGAACCGCCCCTGGCATTTCGGGTCGGATGGGTCATCGCCCATCGACCGGGCGCAGCGGGCCGGGTATTCCGGGCGGCTATTGGGCGAAAACATCTCGGAAACATATGAATCGGAATTGGAAACCGTCGCCGCCTGGATGCAACAAGCCGATACGCGCGACGTGATCACCGACCCCGATGCGCGGGATCTGGGCTTTTCCTTCTATCAGGAAGAAACCGGTAAGATCTGGTGGACCATGGTAACCGGCGATGGTGGCACTACAGGTCAGGGCCTGCCTGCAAATCGCAGCAGCTAGTCCCATTGCGGACAGATGCTGATCGGTGTGCCGCGCACTGAGTGCGAGCACCGCCGCCGGGGCTATCCCTTTGCCTGCTCGGCAGCAAAGAGCGCATCCAGCCCTGCCTTGTAGGTCGGATAACGCAGCTTCACCATCAGTTCACGCTTCATCAGACTGTTATCCACCCGCTTAGATTCCGCGTAGAAACTGCGTGCCATTGGTGTCAGGTCGGCCTCTTCAAAGGGCACGGCAGGGGGCAGATCGACGCCGAGCAGTTCCGCCGCATAGGTCAGAACGTCCTGCGGCGGGGCCGGATCATCATCGCAGATATTATAGATCGCACCGGGCCGCGGCCGTTTCATCGAGGCCAAAAGTGCCTGTGCGATGTCCTCTACATGGATGCGGCTGAACACCTGTCCCTGCTTGATGATCCGCCGTGCTGTGCCGTTCCTGACCTTTTCAAAAGGCCCACGGCCCGGCCCGTAAATTCCGGGCAGGCGAAAGATGTGCAACGGCAAGCCCTTCAGCCGGAAAAGCTCGGTCCATTCCGCTTCGGTCTGTACCCGCGCGCGGCCCCGGCGCGTTGCCGGCGTCAGCGGCGCGGTTTCATCCACCCATCCGCCCTGATGGTCGCCATAGACGCCTGTGGTGGACAGATAGCCAACCCATTCGAAACTGCTGGCAAGCTCCTCGAACACCGGGCGCAGATGTTTCAACACCGGATCAGCGCCATCTTCCGGCCCTGCGGTGATCAGCACATGGGTTGCCGTTTCCAGATCGGCGCGCATATCGGTGCCTGGAAAAACGCGGGCATGGATGCCGGATTTCCCCAGCACCTCGGCCTTCTGCGCGGATCGCGTGGTGCCGATGACGGTTCCCGCACGATAAGGGCGCATCGCCTGAACCAGCGCCGCCGCCGAAAAGCCCATGCCGAAAATCACCAGCTTCATGTCAGCCTCTCCACTGCCCACCTTGCCGCATCGGCCACGGTCGGGTCGTCATCTTCTGTCAGCGCCCGCGCAGCCCCGATCAGCGCTGCCTCGCCGCTGTTGCCAATCGCATACATCACATTGCGCACGAACCGCCCCCGCCCGATCCGCTTTATGGGCGACCCGCTGAACATGGCGCGAAACGCGGCGTCATCAAGCCCCGCGAGGTCCGCCAGCCCTGGGCTTTGCAGCTCCGCCCGCCCGGCATAGCGCATCTCGGTTGCGGTTACGGCGAACTTGTTCCACGGGCACACGGCAAGGCAATCGTCACATCCATAGATGCGGTTTCCCAACAGCGGGCGAAGGTCTTCATCAACCGGGCCGTGATGTTCGATCGTCAGATAGGAAATGCAGCGACGCGCATCCAGCTGAAAAGGCGCGGGGAAGGCGTTGGTCGGGCAGATGTCGAGGCAGGCGGTGCAGTTGCCGCAATGCTCGCTTTCGGGTGCATCGGGCTCCAGCTCAACCGTGGTGAAGATCGATCCGAGAAAGAACCAGTTTCCCAGATCGCGTGCCAGCAGGTTCGTGTGCTTGCCTTGCCAGCCTAG
Source organism: Nioella aestuarii (assembly GCF_050896395.1). Lineage (NCBI taxonomy): Bacteria > Pseudomonadati > Pseudomonadota > Alphaproteobacteria > Rhodobacterales > Paracoccaceae > Nioella > Nioella aestuarii. The sequence goes on from NZ_JBPBBA010000032.1 coordinate 43,254, forward strand.
CCCAGATGCCTGGCCAAGCGGTTTTTCCATTACCGGGGCGGTATCCACAAAGACCTTGATCGCTTCACCTGGTGCCTGATCCAGCAGCCAGCGACCCACCCGTTTCAGCCGTTTCTTGACCAGATCGTGATAGTCGCGATTCTGCGCATAGACGCTGATCGTTGCGCAATCGCGCTTCTCCAGGGCCTCCAACGGATCCATCTTTGGCGTGTAGGGTTCTGCCAGCACGATCACCGACCGGGCCTCTGGCCACAGCGCGGCAGGGTTTCCGCGCCAGTTCATCCGCTCGGCCATCCAGCCCATCTGGCCATGGCGCCCGGCATCTACGAACGCAGCCAACCGCCCGGCGGCCTCAGGGATCGCATCGGGCCGACAGACGCGCATCTTCGCAAAGCTCTCTTCCAAGGCCTTTGCCTCCAGCGCCGGTTTCAGCCCGGTCAAAAGTCCAGGTTCGCGTAGTGGGGCGGCTGGATGAAACCGGGGATCTGGTCAGCGAGGATCGACCGGAAGGCCGGGCGCGACTTGATCTTGGCGTACCAATCCTTGACCACGGCGGACCGGTTCCAATCCACGTCCGAGATATAATCCAGACAGGACAGATGCGCCGCGGCGGTAAAGTCGGCAAGGCTAAGGCTGTCGCCCGCCAGCCAGCGGCGATGGTCAAGAAGCCATGTCATGTAGTCGAGGTGGAATTTGATCTTTTGCGCGCCGGTCTTGACCGCCTTGCCATCGGGATAGCCGCCGCGCATCACCTTCTTGTTCACCCGTTCATAGACAAGGTTCGCCGTCACTTCGTGATGGAACTTGTCGTCGAACCAGAAACACAGCCGCCGCACTTCCGCCCGAGCAGCAGGATCGCGGGGCATCAGGGCGGGTTCGGGATGGGTTTCTTCGATATATTCGCAGATCGCCTGACTCTCTGTCAGCAGCATCCCATCGATCTTTAGCACCGGCACCTTGGCCGCCGGATTGCGGCGCAGGAATTCACCGGACGGTTCCCAATAGCGTTCGTCGATCAACTCCACGTCGATCTTCTTCTCGGCCAGAACCAGCCGGACCTTGCGGCAGAAGGGGGAGAGGGCGAAGTGATAAAGGCGGGTCATGATCTGCTCTTTTTTGGCCTATACCTTCTCTTTGCCTTGGGCCGTGGCCAAATTCAACGCGCAAAACAGGCGTCTCGTCCATCAGTGCGTATAGTTGCCGCCCCATCTGCGATCCGCGCGGCCCGTTCGCGCAAAGCCGCCGTAGGGGACGAGGCAGAGCGTTCGCGGGGGTTGGGCAGAACAGCGGCCAGCCGCGCCGCCTGGGTTGGGTTCAGATCGGCGGCGGAAATTCCGAAGTAATGCTGCGCGGCGGCCTCTGCGCCAAAAATGCCCTCGTCGAACTCAACGATATTAAGGTAAACCTCCAAGACACGGCGCTTGGTCCAGATCAGCTCCATCACCGGGGTCATCACCCCCTCCAGCGCCTTGCGCGCCCAAGATCGCCCCTGCCAGAGGAAGGCGTTCTTCACCACCTGTTGGCTGATCGTGGACCCGCCACGCGACATGCCCTCGGCTATCGCGGCGCGAATGGCATCCATGTCAAAGCCCGAATGCAGGCAGAAGTTTGCGTCTTCGGCGGCCACTACGGCGCGCGCAAGATGCGGAGATATCTCCTCCATCGGTCGCCAGACCTGTTCCACCGCCCGGTCCAGCCTGCGCCCTTCGCTCAGCATATAGGGTGTGGTTGGCGGTGCCACGACGGCATAAAGCGCAATCCACGCTGTGCCCAGAACTATGACCAGGGCGGTACCCCGAAACAGCCAGCGCAGCACGAACCGCAGCAGCGGCCGCCGTTTCGCCTTGCCTGTCTTGCGGCTGGCTCTGGCCAAATCGCATCTCCTGTCTTCTTCTTGGTCCGAATACTCCCGCCGGAGGCGTCGACGCTTTGCAAAAGCGCCCTCCCTAGAAACGGGACAGGATCACCCCTTGTCCAGCAAATCGCTCACCCGTTCGGGCGGACGGCAGATTGCCGCCTGATTGCCAACCACCACGATGGGTCGTTCCACAAGCACCGGGTGCGTGATCATAGCGGCCAGAATGGTGGCGTCATCCGCCTTGGTCAGTCCAAGCTCTGGCGCAGGGGCCTGCTTGGCCCGCAATGCTTCGCGCGCCGGGATTTCGGCCTTGGCGAACAGGTCTTTCAGCAGCGCCTCGGTCCAGCCGATTTTCAAGTACTCTACAATCTCTGGCTCTATCCCTGCCTCACGGATGAGCTCCAGCGTCTGGCGCGATTTGCTGCATCTGGGATTGTGGTAGATCGTTACGGTCATCGCGGGTCTCCGGCTTGGGTCTGTGCACCGTAAGCAGGAAGCAAGCGATTGAAAACCTGTCATGAAAATGTGGCTTGAAGCCGGAAAAATCCGGTGCCAGATTGGAGCATGGAAAAACAATATTCATTCAAATCATGGGCCGAATCTGCGGCCCGGCTCGTGGCCATTGCGGCTGGGCGTGAACCAGCCGATCTGGTTCTTCGCAATCTGAAACTCGTCAATGTTCAAAGCCGAGAGGTTCTGGACGGCTGGCAGGTGGCCGTCGCAGATGGCCGCTTTACCTATGTCGGCCCGGATGCCAGCCATTGCATCGGCGCAGGCACCGAGGTTGTGGACGGCAATGGCCGCTACCTGATCCCTGGCCTTTGCGATGGGCATATGCATATCGAATCGGGGATGCTGACGCCCGCTGAATTCGCCCGTGCGGTTATCCCTCATGGCACCACCACCATGTTCACCGATCCCCATGAGATCGCCAATGTGATGGGGTTGGAAGGCGTGCGGCTGATGCATGATGAGGCGCTGATGCAGCCCGTCAATATTTACACCCAAATGCCCTCCTGTGCGCCGTCGGCGCCAGGGCTGGAAACGACGGGCTATGAGATTGGGCCAGAGGATGTGGCCGAAGCGATGACATGGCCCGGTATCATCGGGCTGGGAGAGATGATGAATTTCCCCGGCGTTGTGAACGGCGATCCGCAGATGCTTGCGGAGATGGCCGCAACGATGAATGCGGGCAAGACCGTGGGCGGCCATTACGCCAGCCCCGATCGTGGCCCCGCCTTTCACGCCTATGCGGCGGGCGGTCCGGCGGACGATCACGAAGGCACCCGCGAAAGCGACGCGATTGATCGGGTGCGTCAGGGGATGCGGTCGATGCTGCGGCTGGGCTCCGCCTGGTATGATGTGGAAAGCCAGATCACGGCGGTGACGGAAAAGGGCCTCGATCCGCGCAACTTCATCCTTTGCACGGATGATTGCCATTCCGGCACCCTTGTTCACGATGGCCACATGAACCGGGTGTTGCGCCATGCCATCGACTGTGGCTGCGATCCTCTGGTGGCAATCCAGATGTGCACCGTGAACACCGCCACCCATTTCGGGCTGGAGCGTGAGCTCGGCTCCATCGCGCCGGGTCGTCGCGCCGACATGATCCTGACAAGCGACCTCCGCAGCCTGCCCATTGAAGTGGTTTACGGGCGCGGCGTGAAGCTGGCCGAGAACGGGGAAATCCTTGTCGAGTGCCCGCATCTCGACTGGCCTGCCAAGGCACGGAACACCGTTCATCTGGGCAAAGACCTGACCGCGCAGGATTTCGAAATCAAGGCCCCCACAGGCGCCAATTCCGCCCATGTCAAAGTGATCGGGGTGGTAGAAAACCAGGCCCCGACCGAGGCGCTGACTGCCGAATTGCCGGTTGTTGACGGGCTGGTCGAGGGCGAAGGCGATGTCTGTCAGATCGCCCTTGTCGAACGGCATCAGGCCACAGGCGGCGTGGTCAACGCCTTCGTGTCCGGCTTCGGCTACAAAGGTCCGATGGCGATGGCCTCGACCGTGGCCCATGACAGCCACCACATGATCGTCGTTGGCACCGACCGGGACAATATGGCCAAGGCCGCCATGCGCCTGGCCCAGGTCGGTGGCGGTGTCAGCGTCTTCAAGGATGGAGAGGAACTGGCGCTTGTGAAATTGCCGATCGCCGGATTGATGAGCGACGATCACGCCACTCGTGTGGCCGACAAGGCGCAGGGTATCGTGGCCGCGATGGCCGAGTGCGGATGTACGCTCAACAACGCTTATATGCAGCATTCCCTTCTGGCGCTTGTGGTCATTCCGTCCTTGCGTATCTCCGATCTCGGGTTGGTGGACGTGACCACGTTCGAAC
>NZ_JBPBBA010000033.1:0-47129 GCF_050896395.1 Nioella aestuarii
CCTTGATTTCTTCTAGCGCTCCCCTTGCGTCGCCACAATTGACCATACACTGGGCCAGCAAGTGCCTGCTGGACAACACATGAGGGTGTCGGGTTCCCTGCATCTCAGTTCGTCGTCTCAGCAAGTCCCTGATTTCGGGCAGGGCCCCACCGGCGTCTCCGGCGTTCACCCGGCATTCGGCCATCAGTTCGAGCAGATACAAGGTTTCCGGATCATCTGGCCCGAAAACACTTGAAAAGGAGTCGGTTAGAGAGGCGAGCAGGGATCGTGCTTCGTCGTTTCTTTCTAGAAAGAACAGGGCTTCCGCACGGTGCCTTGCGAACAAGAGATGTTCTTTAGAACCCACTCCAAACGGGGGGCGTCGGGCAATTGTCTGTCCATGCTCTGCCAGAAACTGCATCAGCCGAAATTCCCCCTGACTAAGGGCAGTGAAATAGGCGGTGCTCAGAGCCTCTAAATCCATTGGCAGGCGTTCGTTGCGGGCCAGCCGTTTGGCGCGGTTGTCGTCGTCTTTCAGTTTGACGCGGGCACCTGATGTGGCAGCGGAGGCGGCGCTTTTCAGGTCTTCGATCAGCATCAGCAGTTGCCGGTCTTGCGGGTCGAGTGCCTGGGCCGCCCGCGCCCAGAGGAGCGCGGTTTCAAAGGCCGGTGCTCCGTCTTGCGGGGATTGGCGGATGGCCTCGTCCATGCGGGTGCGGAAGGCGAGCGACAGAGCGTCCTGCTGCTCAGCAACATAGCTTTCCGCCAGTGCCATGGCGCGTTCCTCGTTGTGGTCGCGCATTTCGGTGGCATGGGCGGTCAGGAATGCCTCCGGCAAACGGACCAGTGCGGCATCCCGCTCGGTCGTCAGCCGTTTGTTGGCGGCCTCTGCCGTTTCGGCGCGGCCCTGAAGCTGTTCGATCTTGTTCAGAGTCGATTCCGCCCGGCGGCGCATCCGGCGCACCGGAAAAATGAAGATCGCTGATAGCAGGCCGATGAAGCCAAGAACGCTCATTACCTGATTGATCAGCGACGCCGCGCGCAGTTCCGTCAGAAATGCGCTCAGAAGATCGAACAGCCATGTCATGCATCACCCCTTACCCGTGGTCCGGCAACTGTGGCAAAGGGGACGCCACCCGGCAATGCTGTTAGCTGCTCTCTTGCGCTGCCGTTTGGCTTGCCCATGTGTTAGGGTCAGGACAGTTTGGACGGGGATCAAGATGACCGGCGACGACGACGACAGATATCAGGGCCGCATTCACGGCGAGCAGTTCGAGGCCGAAGAGGATTCGATCGGGATGCGGCTGCTTTACATGATCCTCATCTGGATCATGATCCAGTTTGCGCAGACGGTTCTTGGGGTGGCCACGATCATCCAGTTCGTGATCCTTCTGATCAATAAGCAGCCCAATGAGCGGCTGGCCGATTTCGGCACCGATCTGGGGGTCTGGATCGCCAAGGCAGCGCGCTATCAAACTGCTGCCAGCAATGTGAAACCCTGGCCCTGGACCGAGCTGGACTAGGGCCGACGCGAATTGGCGGCGGCCAAAGGGGCCTGAAGATCAAAGATAAGCGCGTTTCGCGCAAATCCTTGCCTGCGCGGGGCTTTTCCATTTTTGGTCTGTCCCGACCCGGCCCGCCGCGCTACGCTTTTGCCAAAGCGACAAGGAGTGGCGGGCATGCGGTGGATCTTTCGGCTTCTCGGGCTGGTCGTGGTGCTGGTGGTGGTTGCCATCGGCACGTTGTTCCTGATCCCGACGGATCGCATCGGGGCTATTGTCGGCGACCAGTTCGAACGCGCCACGGGCCGGACGCTGGCCATTTCCGGCGATATCCGGCCCTCGCTTTACCCGACATTGGGTGTTCGCGCCGAAGGCATCGAGGTCGGCAATCCGGCCTGGGTTGAGGACGGCCCCATGCTACGCGCCGAGCGGTTGAATATCGGGGTCGATCTGTGGGCGCTTTTGTCGGGCAATGTCCGGGTACAGCGGTTTGAGGTGGTCCGCCCTGAAATCGTCCTGGTGACCCGCGCCGACGGTGCGGTCAGCTGGGATTTCTCGGATGGGGAAGGCGTGGCTGATGACGCTGACGAAACGGCCGGATCGGGGGGTGGATTGTCCGCGTTCAGTCTGGATGTGGCTGAAATTTCAGCTGGATCGCTGCTGTTTCGTAATGACGCGGCAGGAACCGAGGTGCAGGCCGACTCGCTGAACCTGACGCTTCGGTTGCCCTCTGCCGATGGCATGGCACGGCTGGAAGGCAGCGGCGCCATGAACGGCGCAACAGTGTCCGTGGAGGCGGTGATCGACGGTATTGGCCCGTTGCTGGAGGGGGATCTGCGCCCGGTGACGCTGGCGCTGAACTGGGAGGGTGGCGAAGCCGGGTTTGACGGGCGGCTTGGGCTGTCGCCCCTGGGTGTGGAAGGCACTGTCGCGCTGGATTCAACCGACCTTGGGCCGCTGATGGCACTGGCCGGGCAGACCGCGCCAGAGCTGCCCCGGGGGTTTGGCCGGGACCGGCTGGCGATGGAGGGCGATTTTACCCTGGCGTCGGAAGGCTCCGCGCATCTGCGCGAGGCGCGATTTACATTTGATGACAATGCGCTGACGGGCAGCGTGGATGTAATCCCTGGAGAGGACCGCCCGATGATCCGGGCCGTGCTGACCGGTGGAGCGCTGGATTTTTCGGGCCTGACCGAGGGCGCAGATAGCGGTGATGCAACCGCTTCGGCAACACAGGGGTGGTCGCGGGAACCGATCGACGTGAGCGGCCTGCACGCGGTGGATGCGGAGGTGGCGCTGGCCCTAGCCGGTTTGGACCTTGGTATTCTTCAGCTTGGCGCGTTTGACCTTCGCGCCACCCTGACTGCCGGGCGGCTGGTCTTCGACCTGCGCGAGGTATCTGCCTATGAAGGAGCGATCACCGGGCAATACGTGATCAACGGTCGCGGCGGTTTGTCGATGGGGGGCAATCTGAGTGTGGCGGGCGTGCGGCTTAACCCGCTGCTTTCAGATTTCGCGGGCTGGGACAGGCTGGAGGGGACAGGGAATGCGGAGCTGAGCTTTCTTCTGGTTGGCAACAACCTGAACGCTCTGATGAACTCGCTGGATGGGTCCGGGTCCATCAACTTCGGGCAAGGGGCAATCCTTGGCCTCGACATCGGCGGAATGATCCGCAACTTTGATACCTCTTATCGAGGGGAAGGTCAGCGAACCGTCTATAACAGCATCACCGCCAGCTTCACCATGGATGGAGGTGAGGTCAGTAATGAGGATCTGCTAATGTCGGCTCCCTTTGGGGAGCTGACGGGGGCGGGCACGGTCGGCTTGGGTCAGCAGGTGCTGGATTATACCGTGGTGCCACGGGTGCTTTATGGTGAGGGCGAAGACGGCGGGGTCCGTGTGCCGCTGCGCATATCCGGCCCTTGGGATGACCTGAGTTTCAGCCTCGACCTGGAGGCGTTGGCCCGACAGGAATTGGAGGAGGAAATCGACGCACTCGAGGAGCGCGCGACAGAGGCGGCGGCCGACGCTCTGGGTATTGAACTGGAGGAGGGACAATCGGTTGAGGAGGCAGCGCAGGACGCGCTGGAAGACCGATTGCGCGATGAAGCCGCACGGCAATTGGAACGCCTGCTCGGAGGGAATTGATCATGCGGTGGATGATGGTCGGGCTGCTTTTGTTCCTGACGGCTTGTGGCGGTGCTCGGGACGAGCCTGCAACACGGCGGGGAGAGCCGCCGCTATACCCAAATGAAACCCCGGAATTGCGGCGGCTGATCAATCAGTACGCGGATCATTATGATGTGCCGGCGGAGCTGATCCACCGGCTGATTGACCGGGAAAGCGACTATCGCCCGCATCTGCGTGCGGGTCCATACTATGGGCTTTTGCAGATGCTGCCGGAAACGGCCCGCACGATGGGCCATCGCGGCCCGGCCTCCGAACTACTGGATCCGGATCAGAATCTCCGGTGGGGCGTGAAATATCTGCGCGGGGCGTATCTGTTGTCTGGTGGCGATTTCGATGGTGCCATCATGCGCTATGCCCGTGGCTACTATTACGAGGCTCGGGACCGATGCATGTTGGTGGAAACCGGGTTGGCGGAACGCGAGATGCGGGGATGCAGATGAAAACGAAGAAGAATTTTCTGGAAAATTCTTCTATCGTTTTTAGGGAAGAGTTTTCTGGAAAACTCTTCCCTGCTTTGCGGATCTGAAAATTCTTCGGGAAGAATTTTCTTGCCGCGATCAGCGGCGGCGGTCCCGGCGCGAAGACATCGGCTGGAAGGCCACGCCCACATGCGCCTCGCAATAGGGTTTGCCCTGCTGCACCGGCAATCCGCAGAAATAGAAATCATCTGTGGCAGGATCACCGATCGGCCATTTGCAGGTGCGTTCCGTTAGCTCCATCAGGCTGATGCGCTTGGCGTGATTTTCCACTTCGCGCACCTTGGCCAGTGCCTCGGGGCTGATTTCATTGGCCGACGGCTGCGGCGGCAGGGGCTGTCCTGCGGGCACGATTGGCTTGCGCAGCGGCGTGACGTTGCTGGGGCGTGCGACGGGCTCGGGCGCTGGTTCCGCTTTTTCGGTCTTGGCGGGTTCCGGCTTTGGGGCTGGCTCGGCGGGTTTTGGCGCGGGCTTTGGCGCGGCCTCTTTCGCAGGAGCAGCTGGTTTGCTGCTGCCGGTAGTGCGGTTGGACAAGCCAAGGCGATGAACCTTGCCGATCACGGCATTCCGGGTCACGCCGCCCAGTTCCTTGGCGATTTGAGAGGCCGATTGACCCTCGCTCCACATCTTCTTGAGAAGTTCGACCCGCTCGTCGGTCCAGGACATCTGTGTCCCTCCTGATCCTTAGCCCCAAGTGCAGCGTTTAGTTATATGTGTCCCCGGACCGGAAGGGAAGGCCCGGCGCGTGTTATTCTTGCGTGATTGGCTGTGGTTTGGCGCGTCGCGCCTCGCGCCAGGCCAGCAGGGCAGCGCCCCCGATGATGATGCCCGCCCCAGTGATGCTGACGGAGTCCGGCTGCACGCCGAAGATGAGCAAATCGTAAACCGCCGCGACCACAAGTGTGAGATAGGAGAAGGGCGTGATGAAGCTTGCGTCCGCCCGTGCCACGGCATTGACGAAACAAGCCTGTGCACAGGCCATGGTGCCGCCTACACCGACGAGTGCCGCCCATTGCGCAGGCGTGGGCATCTGCCAAACGAACAGAACAGCGACGCTGGCCACGATAAGGCCAAGCGCATTGTTAATGAAGAGAATCGAGAGAGGGCGTTCTCGGCCCGAGAGTTTCTTGATGAAAATGAGTTCAAGCCCGAGCGTCATCGCCGCCCCTAGTGCCAGAAGGGCAGCGGGCTGAAAGCTGTCGGGGGTCGGACGCAACAGCACCAGCGCCCCCACAAGGGCAATCGCTGCGGCGGACCAGCGGATGCGACCCACGCGTTCCCCCAGAAGCGGGATTGCCAGCATCATGCCGAAGACCGGGTTGAGAAAGCTGATCGCGGTGGCATCGGCCATGGGAATGAAGGCCACGGCGGCAAACATCAGTGACACGCCAGCCCAGCCACAAAGCGTCCGCCCGACATGGATGGGCAGGTTTGCAAGGGACAGAGTCGGGCGCATGAGCGCCACGGTGCCGCCGATCAGGATAAACGCAAAAAGGAACCGCCCGTGGCTGATCTGAAGCGGGTGCAGCGGCGGGCCTAGCGTGTCTGTTCCAAGAAGCTTCGCCATCAACATTGACCCCGCAATGAAGAGCGTGGCGGTCAGCATGAAAGCGACGGCAAGAGGCGGATTGTGGGCGGGCGTCATGACGCAGTCGGTGCGCCCGCTCGAGACAAATGTCAATCGCGATTGATGCGGTAATCCTCGTGACAGCCGCTGCAGGATGCCCCCACGCGACGCAGTGCATGAACCAGCGTGGATTGATCTTCAATCGTGCCGGACAGTTCAGCCGTCAACAGCTCGAGCTCCTGCGCCAGGCTGCTGAAATTTGTGAAGTTATCCCAAATGCCAGCCCGCGCTTCGGATTGCGGATCGGTTTCCGGGGCCTCGAAGAGATCTATGACCTGATTGGCCTGCCCTGAAATCATGCCAAGCGCGGCGTTTGCGGCTTCTGCATCGAACGCGGCCTGACCCCGTGCCATATTTCCGATCACTTCCATCTGCCGGGCCATTGCGGTCATGTTGTCCATCCGGGCTTGCACGGCGGGATTCTGAACGTTCTGGTGGGCAAGGGCAGCCGTTGCCAAGGCGATCAGGCCGAGGGTTGCGCTGAGACGGGTCAGTTTCTGCATCGAGGTGTGTCCTTTCTATTGGGCGGTCCGGCTTACTTGGATTCGGATTGCACCGGTTCTGAGGGCTGCGCAGCGGGGGTTTCGGGCGCAGGGCCGCCTATCATAAACTGAGTGAGCAGCGGCACAAGTTCTTCATGCAGGGGCGCATTCGGGTCCGCATAGGTGGCAAGGCTTGCCTGAGTGAAGGCCTCATTGCTTGGCGCCTGACTGCGGGGAATGGCGCGTTTGAGGACATGGGTCATGCCGCTTAGAACATGGGCCTCGGCATCCGGGCGCGCGGCGACAAGCGGGGCTGCCTCGGAAGGTGGGGCCTGCACATCGCCATCGCCATGCAGGATGATCACAGGGGATGTCGTCTCGGCCAGAAGGTCTCCCGGATTAGCGGCGATCAGGTCACGCATGTAGCGTGCTGTTTGCGGTGCAAAAAGCGCGTGAAGGCCCGGGTGCAAGCCAGAGAGGTCGGGGGTGCCACCGGCTGCGAATTCCTCTAGCGCGATATCGAACGCTTCTGCCGAAGGCGCGATAAGGGGCTGAGAGGCAACCTGCTCGCGGAAGAGATCACCGACATTGCGCCCCGGCGCGGCGATAAGTGCGATGCCGCAGACATCATCCCGTTCGGCCAGCATTGTGGCGATGATTGCCCCCTCTGAATGGCCCAGTAGCCAGACACAGTCCCGTTCGGTCTGGCGGCGAAGCTCTGCAATCCAGGCGGTGGCATCCTCGGCGTATTCCGAAAGAGTCACGTCGTTGGGGTCGCCCTGGCTCGCACCAATTCCCCGTTTGTCAAAGCGCAGAGTTGTTATCCCTTCAGCAGCCAGATCCTCCGCCAGCAACCTGTAGCTTGCCGCGAATAGGCCCAGAGGATTGTTGCCATTGCGGTCGGTCGGGCCAGAGCCGGGCAGGATCAGCGCAGCGGTATGGGATTGGGACTGTGGGATTGCAATGGTTCCGGCCAGCTGCCCCGCGGGTCCTTGAACAGTCACATCGACCGGGGTTGCAACGGCTTGGGAAGCCAGAAAAAAAAGAAACAGAGTAACTATGAAATGCTTCATGGACATAACGCCTGACTGATGAAATTCACGTCAGCATCGTTTCTGAGTTCTGGCATTGCAACCCGAAATGGGGTGACCGGGAGGATGGTTCCGCTCCCTCCCGGTCAAGAGGGTCAGACGCCGAGACACCAGCGCATGATCGCCTTCTGGGCGTGCAGGCGGTTTTCGGCCTCGTCGAAAATCACCGAATGCGGGCCGTCCATGACGGCACTGGTGGCCTCGTCATCGCGATGCGCGGGAAGGCAGTGCATGAACAGGCTGTCAGGCTTGGCATGGGCCATCAGCGCCTCGTTCACCTGATAGCCGCGCAGCTGGTTGTGCCGCCGTTCGCGCGCCGATTGCGGATCGTGCATCGACACCCAGGTATCGGTGACGACCAGATCAGCACCTTCGACGGCCTTTTGCGGGTTGCGCTCAATCTCTACCTTGGCGCCGCGTGCGCGGGCCTCGTCGATGAACACCTGCTCAGGGTCCAGCGGCGGTGGGCCAGAAAAGGTGAGGTCAAAACCGAACTGCCCCGCCGCATGGGCGAAGCTGGCGAAGACGTTGTTGCCATCGCCGCACCAGGTGACCTTCTTGCCTTTGATCGGTCCGCGATGTTCCTCGAAGGTCATAATGTCGGTCATGATCTGGCAGGGATGACTGCGGTTGGTGAGCCCGTTGATGACGGGCACGGTCGCATATTCCGCCATTTCCAGCAGCGTCGCCTCTTCGAAGGTGCGGATCATGATCAGATCCACATAGCGGCTGAGCACGCGGGCGGTATCGGCGATGGTTTCGCCATGGCCAAGCTGCATGTCGCTGCCCGACAGGACCATGGTCTGACCGCCCATTTGGCGAACGCCCACGTCGAAGGACACGCGGGTTCGGGTCGAGGGCTTCTCGAAGATGAGGGCGACCATGTGGCCCGCCAATGGCTGTTCGTCATCGGGCGTACCCTTGGGGCGGCCATAGCGCGCGTCTTTCATCTCGCGGGCGTGGTCGATCATGTGCCGAAGGTCGGTGGGATCGGTGGTGTTGATGTCCAGAAAGTGTTTCATGTCAGTGCCTTGTTTTGGGCCACCACGTGGAGGCCCCGAGAATTGGGAAGGGGTGAAAACCTGTCCCTATCCTCGTCGGTGGCCGAAATAGGCGGGCTCAAAAAAATGACGTTTGGGCATTGCAATAGCCTTCCAGCGCGGTGGCGGCCGCATCCAGCCGGGTCATCGCTTCGCTGATTTCATCTTCCGTCAGGAGCAGCGAAGGCAGCAGGCGCACGACGTTGTCACCGCCGGGAACGGTTAGCACAAGCTGGTCATATCCGGCCTTCACCACGTCCATATTTGGCACCTTGCACATAAGGCCGAGGATGAAGCCCTCGCCCCGGACACCTGCGAAGATGTCGGGGTGGGCGGCGACAAGGCCCTCCAGCCTTTGGCGCAGAAGAGCGGCGCGGCGGTTCACGTCGTCAAGAAAGCCGTCCTTGGTGATCTCATCCACGACGGCGCAGCCAACGGCACAGCCAAGCGGATTGCCTCCATAGGTGGAGCCATGGGTGCCCGGGGTCATGCCGCAGGCCGCCTCTTCGGTGGCCAGCAGCGCACCGAGCGGGAAGCCCCCACCAATGCCTTTGGCGACCATCATGATGTCGGGCGTGATCCCCGCCCATTCATGGGCAAAGAGCTTGCCGGTGCGGCCCATGCCGCACTGGATCTCGTCGAGGATCAGCAAAAGCCCATGTTCGTCGCAGAGATCACGCAAACCCTTGAGGCAGGCATCGGGCAGCGGGCGAATGCCGCCCTCGCCCTGTACCGGCTCGACCATGATCGCGCCCACCTCGGGGCGCGCGGCTGCTTCACGCAGCGCGTCGTGGTCGCCGAATGGAAGGGTGACGAAGCCGGGCAGCAAGGGGCCGAACCCCTTGGTCAGCTTCTCCGACCCGGCGGCCGAGATCATGGCGATGGAGCGGCCATGGAACGACCCTTCGAAGGTCAGGATGGTTGTGCGTTCAGGCTGGCCCTTCTCGTACCAGTATTTGCGCGCCATCTTGACGGCCAGCTCTCCCGCCTCGGTGCCGGAATTGCAGAAGAACATGGTGTCGGCAAAGGTGTGCTCTACCAGCCGTTCCGCCAAGGCTTCCTGCTGGGGCACATTGTAGAGGTTCGAGGTGTGCCAAAGCGCGTTCGCCTGATCCGTCAGCGCCTTGACCAGCGTCGGATGCGCATGGCCAAGCGCGGTCACCGCGATGCCGCCGCCGAGATCCAGAAAACGTCGGCCATCCGCTTCCACGAGCCAGGCCCCTTCGCCCTTGACGAAGGAGAGAGGTGCACGGGAATAGCTGGGAAGAACCGGCGTGATCATGGCGATCTCCTTGGGGGTGAGTTGAAGAAACGGCCATGCCCCAAAGCCCCGGGGAAGTCAACGAAATCAGGGGGAGCCGGAAGAGTTTTCGGGAAAACTCTTCCTTTCGCGGCACAGAAAAATCTTCGGGAAGATTTTTCGGGTTGGAAAAGTGCTGAGGGAAAAATCTTCTCGAAGATTTTTCCCTGCGGATCAGGACAGTGACATGATTATGCAGGTCGTGGAGCCGGTCGCGTATAGCTTGCCGTCCTCAACGCCGAAAATTGTGCCCTCGGCCACACCCGTGGACCGGCCCGAATGGGACACGATGCCCTCGGCGATGATCTCGGTGCCGAGCGGAATGGGCCGGGTGATGTTCACCTTGTATTCAAGCGTCGTATAAACCGAGCCTTTTGGCACCTTGGTCATCACAGCACAGGCCATGCAGCTGTCGAGCAGCGTCCCGTACCAGCCGCCATGCACCGTGCCCATCGGGTTGCAGTGATCAAAAAGCGGCGTGCCGCGAAAGACCACCTTTCCCTCTTCCACCCTGTCCACACGATAGTTGAGCGTTTTCGCAATTGGCGGGTTCGGGAGGTGTCCGTCACGCATAGCCTCCATAAAGGCCAGACCGGACATGGACAGAAGCGTGTTGCGGTCCGCAAGTTCGGCAGGGGAGGCGGCGAAGATCGGGTTGGGCATGATCAGTCCGGTCTATTTGAAGTCCGGGACAGGATGCCCGTCTGGCTTGCGCCGCCGCAATCCTGCTCTGACTGCGGCGGCGCGAGGTGACGTAACGTTTTCAGGTGGTCCAGCGGAAGACCGTGGGGCGTTACGCGACCTCTGCCAGGGTGACACGCGGTGTGACGCCTAGGGCGGCGCAGACATCGCGGGTCAGGTCGGGGCTGTTAAGCGTGTAGAAATGCAGGTCTTCCACGCCCTCTTCCAGCAATTCCGTGCAAAGCTCGGCGCAAAGCGCGGTGGACAGAAGCTGTTCGCGTCCATCGCGGATGGCGGCGGCATAGGCGTCGTCCAGCCAGGAAGGGACCACGGTGCCGCAGCGGCTGGCGAAGCTACGCACGCGGGTCCAGTTGTTCACCGGCAGGATGCCAGGGGTGAGCCGCGCCGTGATCCCTGCATCGGCGCAGGCATCGCGGAAGCGCAAGAAGCTGTCGGCTTCGAAAAAGAACTGGGTGATGGCCGTAGTCGCCCCGGCATCCATCTTGCGCTTGAGATAGTCTACGCAGGCTCTGAGATCTGCGGCTTCGGGATGTGCTTCTGGATACGCACCGACTGCAATGTCGAAATTCCCGGTTTTTGCAAGTGCCGCGACCAGATCGACGGACGAGGCAAAGCCATCGGGGTGGGGCTGAAACCGATCTGCGCCTTTCGGCGGATCGCCACGCAGCGCAACAATGCGGGACACACCGGCCTTGGCGTAGCTGTCTGCAATCGCCAGCGTATCTTCGCGGGTGGCGTCGACGCAGGTCAGATGGGCAGCAACGGGTACGCCGTAGTTGCCGTGGATCGTCTTGACCGCGTCGTGGGTCAGGTCACGGGTTGTGCCGCCGGCGCCATAGGTCACGGACACGAATTGGGGGGCCAGCGGTGCAAGAGTGCCGAGCGTCTCCCACAGGCGAAAGGATGCCTCCAGCGATTGCGGGGGAAAGAACTCGAAGGAAACATTGGGGGTCGGCAGGGTCATTTTGGGCTACATCCTCGATGCTGTTGCACAAGGATGTGACATGGATAGAATGCTGAGACAAACTCATAACATTCATCATGAACATGAGCCCGACTAATGCACATTGAATTTCGCCATCTGCGCACCATCAAGGCCATCCATGACGAAGGGGGGCTGGCAAAGGCAGCCGACCGGCTGCACATCACCCAAAGCGCGCTGTCCCATCAGATCAAGGGGCTCGAAGACCAGGCGGGGATGGAGCTGTTCGTGCGCCGGTCGAAGCCGATGAAGTTGAGCCCCGCCGGTTTGCGGATGTTGCGTCTGGCCGAGCAGGTCTTGCCGCAAGTTGCTGCGATGGAAGAAGAATTCCGTGCCATGCAGCAGGGTAAGACGGGGAGATTGCACATCGCGATTGAGTGTCATGCCTGTTTCGAATGGCTCCTGCCAGTGTTGGAGCGGTTCCGGGTGGCATGGCCGGATGTTGACGTGGATATCCGCCCGGGCCTGCAATTCGATGCCCTGCCTGCGTTGATGCGCGAGGAGGTGGACCTCGTGATCTCGTCCGATCCGGAGGATCTGCCGGGCGTCGATTTCACGCCACTTTTTGACTACGAGCCGGTCTTTGTCGCCTCGTCTGAACATCCGCTGGCTGCCAAGCCCTTTATCGTGCCAGAAGATTTCGAGGATGAGCTGCTGATCACCTACCCGATGGAACGCACCCGCCTGGATGTGTTCAGCCAGTTCTTGAAACCTGCGGGGGTGGAGCCCCGGGCGGTGCGGCAGGTAGAGTTGTCGGCGGTGATTTTGCTGCTGGTCGCGTCCAATCGCGGGGTGACGGTGCTGCCCGACTGGGTGGTGCGTGAACAAAGAAACAATTCCAGTTACGTCACGCGCCCGCTGACTGAAACCGGCATGACGCGGCGCATGTATGGCGCAACCCGCTCAGATGAAACGACAAAACCTTTTATGGCGCATGTCCTGAAACTTGCCCGAACGGAACCTGTGAAACTGCAAAGGCGTGGCTGACACCGGTCAAATGAGGCGGGGATGTGTCAGCTTTTCGGCAAGTTTCGGGATATTGTTCACACCCCGCCAACAATCGCCGTTTTCTTAGCGGGAAATTGCCCGGGCCTTCCCTGAAATCCGTCCCATTCGAGCTTTAGCACAATCTCAGAAAAAGAATTTGAGAGCAGTGCAATGCAGGTCGAACACCGAGTATCGCTTGGGGCGCTTTCCCCTTTTGTCATTCCTGTGGTCCGTCCTTTGAGCGGCAATGCCCTCTGCGCGCAGTGCGGGGGCCTGACATATGCCTGACGCACTTGAACTGAACGTCACCACGACGACCGACGCCACAACGCTTGCCGACAGTATTTTCGGGGATGGCATTCAGGTTGTCTCTGCAACGCTAAGTGGCGCAACCGGGCAGGCGGGAACATACACGGGTGGAGAAACGACGTCCGGCGGTGTTGTGCCAAGCGATTCCGGTGTGATCCTCTCGACGGGGAACGTCACCGACTTCACGACCTCGGGCACCGGCACGAACACCAACACAAGCGCCGGCACCTCTACCAATCACGGTGGCGCAGGCGATGCAGATCTCGACGCGCTATCGACCGTGTCGACGCGCGACGCAGTGGTGTTCGAAGCGTCGTTCATCCCCGATGACGACTATATCACGATGCAGTTCGTGTTCTCGTCCGAGGAATATCTTGAATACGTGAATCTGGGCGTCAACGACACGCTCGGGGTCTGGGTGAACGGCAGTTTTGTACCGCTGACAAGCTCTGGTGACACGGTGTCCATCGACACGGTGAACGACACGTCGAATTCCAACCTCTACGTGGACAATCCCGCCAGTCTCGACGCCTACAACACCGAAATGGACGGCTTCACGCTGACGCTGTCGTTCAAGGCGCCTGTCAATCCGGGCGAAGTCAATACGATCAAGATCGGCCTCGCCGATGGCGGCGACAACGCCTACGACACCAATGTTCTGATCGCGGCTGACAGCATCCAGACCGTGGCGTTGGCCTTCGAGGATCACGTCACGCTGGAGGCCAATACCACCGCCGTGATCGACGTGCTGGAAAATGATCGCGACTCTTCGGGCAACGGGCTGACCGTCACGGAAATCAACGGGCAGGCCGTGGTTCCGGGGGATTCCGTCACACTCAACACCGGTGAGATCGTGACGCTGAATGACGATTACACGCTGTCGGTCCAGACCGATGGTGACCTTGGTGAAACGGTCTTCACCTACACGGTCGAAAACAGCGATGGCACCACTGACGTGGGCTACGTGAACATCGAAACCGTGGCCGACGCGCCGCTTGACGGGATAGTCGAGGGATCGGGCGGGGCCGACGTGATCGACGGCAGCTTCACCGGCGACCCCGAGGGCGACATGGTCGATGCCAATGATGCCATCGGCGTGGGTGGCACCACCGGCGACGATGACTACATCCAGGCCTTTGGCGGCGACGACACCGTGCAATCGGGCGCGGGCGACGACATCGTCGAGGCGGGCAGCGGCGACGACGTGGTCGCAGGCGGAGAGGGCAGCGACACGCTTCTGGGCGGAAGCGGCAATGACACGATCAGCGGCGGGCACGACCCTTCGCTGACAGCCACTCCGCAACCGCTCACCATCAGCAACAGCAGCTTCGAGCAGACCAGCCATTCGAACGGCTCCTATTCTCAGGGCATTCCCGGCTGGTCCGTCTCGGTCACCGGGTCGGGGCAGGCCGGGGATTACAACCCAACCTCGTCCGAGGTGGACAATGGCACCATCGACGGCACCGATGTCGCCTATCTTTATCAAAGCGGCGGGTCGAGCACGGTCGCAATCTCGCAGACCCTGTCGCAGACCTACACTGCGGGCGACACCTATTCCTTCTCGGTCGATGTGGGCGATGGCAACTACAGCTACAGCGGCGACGTTCCCTATCAGATCAACATCTACGCCGGTACGACCCTGATCGGCACCACCAGCGGCAGCACCGGCAACATCAACGCGCTGACCAATGTTTCCGTCGACTCAACAGTCGAAAACCCGGCGCTGAATGGGCAGGCGATCACCATCGAGATCGTCCAGCCGGCCAGTTCTTCAGGCGGCGAATTGCTGGTCGATAACGTGGTCGGCACCGTCACCCCGGGCGCCCCGGCCGAGGACCTGTCGGGCGATTCCATCGACGGCGGCACCGGCGACGACGTGATCTACGGCAATGGCGGGGATGACACCATTGCCCTGTCCAACGGGTTCGGCGCAGACACGATCACTGGCGGCGAAACCGGCGAAACCAATGGCGACACGCTGGACATGTCGGCGGTCACGGCGGGCGTGCAGCTGGACCTGACAGCGAATGACCCCGAGGCAGGCAGCGTTTCTGAGAACGGCTCGGCAGGGGGGGCAACCCAGTTCTCCGAGATCGAGAATATCGTACTTAGCGCCGGGCGCGACACGGTTGTTCTGGCCGATGGTGGCGGACAGGATGCACTATCCGGCTTCAATATCTCTGACTCTGGCGATGGCACGGCGGTCGATCAGCTCGACGTGTCGCGTCTGACCTCGGACGGTGGCACCACGCCTGTGACCACGACCGATGTCACGGTCAGCAGCGACCCCTATGGAAACGCGGTTCTGACCTTCCCCGGCGCTGAAAGCATCACGCTGGAAGGCGTCAATCCGCTGAACCTCTCCACGGTTGATGACCTCGTGGCCATCGGTATCCCCGACGGGCGGGACTACATCGTTGAGGGGACCTCCGGCGCGGACACGATCGACGCGGGCTATGCAGGTGACCCAGAAGGCGACATGGTCGACAACTCCGACCATTCCGACGGGTCCAACGATGATTCCATCGAGGCGGGCGCGGGCGATGACTCGGTTCTTGCAGGGGCCGGATCCGATACGGTTTCCGGCGATGCCGGATCCGATACGATCGAAGGTGGCGCGGGCGATGACGTGCTCGATGGCGGTGCGGATTCCGATGCGATCTACGGCCAGGATGGCGCGGACTCGATCGTGGGTGGCGCGGGTGCCGACACGCTGGATGGCGGCATTGGCAATGACACGATTCTCATGGGCACCGGCGACGATGTCGTGTCCGGTGGCGGTGGCAATGACCTGATCGACGATATCAGCGGGTCCAACCACACCGGTGCCAACATCATTGATGGCGGGGCAGGCGACGACACCATCTGGGCAGGCGGCGGCGACGATTCCGTCGATGGTGGCGCAGATGCGGACCGGATCATGGGCGAGGATGGCGACGACACAATCGCGCTGTCCGACGGGTTCGGCAATGACACGATCTTTGGCGGCGAAACCACCGAAGCCGATGGCGACACGCTGGATCTGAGCGCCACGACCACGGGTGTCACCGTTGACCTGACCTCGTCCGATCCCGAGGCGGGAACGGTCAGCGACGGGACCGACACGGCGACATTCACGGAGATCGAGAACATCATTCTGGGTGGTGGGCGCGATACGGTTGTTCTGTCCGATGGCTCTGGCGCGGATAGCGTTCAGTCCTTCGACCTGACCGATAGCGGCGATGGCACCTCCAACGATCAGCTGGATGTCAGTGGTCTGACCTCTGACGGCGGCTCCACTCCGGTGACGACGACCGACGTAACTGTTGGCGATGACGGCAACGGCAATGCGGTTCTGTCTTTCCCCGGCGGTGAAAGCATCACGCTTGTGGGCGTCGCGCCGAACCAGTTGAATTCGGTGGACGCCCTTGTGTCCATCGGTATCCCCGACGGGCGGGACTTCATCGTCGAGGGAACCTCCGGCGGGGACACGATCGACGCGGGCTATATGGGCGACCCCGAAGGGGACCTGGTCGATGCGGGCGACGCAGCGGACGGATCGAACGATGACGTGATCGAGGCCGGGGCCGGCGACGATTCCGTTCTTGCGTGGGCGGGCGATGACTCGGTTCTGGCCGATACCGGCAATGACACGGTCGCGGGCGGCACTGGGGCCGACACCATTCGCGGCGGAACAGGCGAGGATTCAATCGACGGCGGCGATGGCGCGGACGATCTCTATGGCGATGAAGACAATGACACGATCCTTGGCGGCGCGGGCGATGACACGATTGACGGGGGTCTTGGCGCAGACCGCATAGAAGGCGGTGACGACAACGACTCGATCAGCGGCAATGATGGCGACGACACCATTCTTGGTGGCGCGGGCGATGACTGGCTGCGCGGCAGTGTCGGCAATGACGAAATGTGGGGCGGCACCGGTGACGACTATATCTGGTCCGGCTTCAATGACGATACGATCCGCATCGAGAACGATTTTGGCAATGACACGATCGAAGCGGAAGGCATAAACGAGGTCACTGGCGACGTTCTGGACCTCAGCCTTGTCACCGACGACCTGACGATTGACCTGACCGGTTCCAACCCCGAGACGGGCACGTTCAGCGACGGCATCTCTACCGCCCAGTTCAACGAGATCGAGAATATCATTCTTGGCGGCGGGCGCGATACGATCCAGCTGGCCGATTTCAGCGGTGCTGATGCAGTCCAAGCCTTTGACATGACCGATAGCGGTGATGGCACGACCAACGACCAGTTGGATGTGTCGGGCCTGACCTCTGACTGGGGCACGACACCGGTCCATGCGGGCGATGTTACCGTCAGTGATGACGGCAACGGAAATGCGCTGCTGAGCTTCCCCGGCGGCGAAAGCATCACGCTTGTGGGTGTTGCCCCTAGCCAGCTGGCCACCCAGGCCGACCTTGTGTCCATCGGCATTCCGCCTGCCCCTGATTTCATTGTCGAGGGCACATCCGGCGCGGACACGATCGACGCTGGCTACATCGGCGACCCCGAAGGCGACAGGGTCGATGCCAACGACCATTCCGACGGATCGAACAATGACAGTATCGAGGCGGGTGGTGGCGATGACAGCGTCGTCGCAGGCGACGGGAACGACACGGTTTGGGGTGGCAATGACGCTGGTGCGGATACCATCCTTGGCGGGGCTGGCAATGATCTGATCAACGGTCAGGGCGGCAATGACAGCATCGACGGTGGTGCGGATGACGACAGCATCGCAGCGGGCGCGGGCGATGACTTCGTCACCGGGGGCAGCGGCAATGATACGATCAACGGCGGCACCGGCACCGACACGCTGGATGGTGGCACCGGCGACGACCTGATCAGCGGCGCGGGCGGCGGTGACAGCATTCTGGGTGGCGATGATGCCGACACCGTCATGGTATTCGACGGCTATGGCGCCGATACCATTGCAGGTGGCGAAGGTGGCGTCGATGCTGACGTTCTGGATGCCTCCTGGATTGGTGCGGATCTGGAGCTGGACCTCTCGGCCAACGGTGCGGCGGATAATGAAAGCGGTCGCCTGACCTCCACCACTGCGGGCGACGTGGTTGACTTTACCGAGATCGAGAGCGTGGTGCTTGGGTCTGGCAGTGACAGCGTCACGGGATCTTCCGGCAATGACAGCGTCGCCACCGGCGCGGGCGCTGACACCGTTGCAGGCGGGCAGGGCGACGACATCTTCGCGCTTGGTGCAAACGATGGTGCACAGGATGTCGTGGTTCTCTCGGATGGCGACGGATCTGACATCGTTCAGCAGTTTGAAGCACCGATCGACAATGGCAATGGCACCTATACCGGGCAGGATCAGCTGGATGTCAGCGGCCTGACCTCGGATGGCGGCACCACACCGGTCACAACCAATGACGTGACGGTCAGCGACGATGGCTTCGGCAACGCAGTGCTTAGCTTCCCAGGCGGCGAAAGCATCACCCTTGTGGGCGTCGCCCCCAGCCAGGTAGACGGGGTCAGCGAACTGGTTGCGATCGGCATCCCTGACGGGCGCGATTTCATTGTCGAAGGAACCTCCGGGTCGGACACGATCGACGCGGGTTATACCGGCGATCCCGAAGGCGACATGATCGACGCGCTGGACCATTCCGATGGCAGCAACGATGATAGCGTGCTGGCTGACGCGGGCGATGACTCGGTCGTGGCCGGGCTTGGCGATGACACGGTGTTCGGTCAGGACGGCGCCGACACGATCCTTGGTGGCGCTGGCAATGACAGCCTCGATGGCGACGATGCTTTCGTAACCGGCGGGGCCGACAGCATCGACGGTGGTATCGGCAATGATACCCTTATCGGCGACAGCTTTGACGACACACTGATTGGCGGCGAAGGGGACGATTCCATCTTCGCGGGCGCCGATGATGACCTGGTTTATGCGGGCACCGGGAACGATCAGGTCTTTGGCGAAGGCGGTGATGATACGGTGATCGTTGAGGACGGCTTCGGCAGTGACTTCCTGTCTGGTGGCGAAACCGATGAGACCGATGGCGACACGCTCGACCTGAGCAACCTCACCGTTGATACAGTCATCGACCTGACCAACGTGAACCCGGAGAAGGTGACCATCACCGATGGCACCGACACTCTGGCTGCGGAAGAGTTCGAGAACCTGATCCTTGGCGGTGGTGAAGACACGCTGACGCTTGGTGATGGTGGTGGCAGCGATGTCGTTTCCGGCTTCGACATGGGTGATCGGGGCGATGGCCACACCTTCGACCAGCTTGACGTGACGGGGCTGACCACGGATGGCTCTACCCCCGTGACGGGCTGGGACGTTGTGGTGACCGACACCAATGGCGATGGCAGCGGTGATGCAATCCTGACCTTCCCCGGTGGGGAGAGCATCACGCTGGAAGGCGTTGCACCCTCCCAGGTCGACACGATCCCCGAGCTTTTTGCCATTGGTATTCCCTGCTTCACCCCCGGCGCGATGATTATCACCGCCGACGGTGAACGCCCGGTCGAGGACATTCGCCCCGGTGATAAAGTACTGACCGCCGATAACGGTTTTCAGCCGGTTCGGTGGGTGGGTAGCCGCACGCTGACGGGTGAAGAGCTTGAGGCTCAGCCTGAGCTGAAGCCCGTGGTGATCCGCAAAGGCGCCTTCGGCAATGACCGCAGGATGCTGGTCTCTCCGCAGCACGGGTTTGTCATGAAGACAGATACCGGCGAGCGACTGATCCGGGCCAAGCACGCAGCGGAGCTTTATGGCGGGCAGATCGCGCGGATAGACCGGAATTGCGAAGAAGTGACCTATGTCCACATCATGTTCGACCAGCACGAGATCGTGTTTGCAGAAGGGGCGCGGACCGAGGCGTTCTATCCCGGCCCGCAGGCGCTGAAATCCATTGAGCCCGATGCAATGGCTGAACTGCTGACGCTGTTCCCGGAACTGGCCCATGTGGCCTTTGGGGAAGACGGCTGTGCCGACCGTTATGGTCCTCCCGCCCGCGACTATCTGCTTGGGCGTGATATCCGGGCCATGGCGAAAAGCGGCCATGCGCGGGCGTCCTGAACCGTCTGGTCTGATCTGATTGCACCACGCTCCGGCCGGTTCGGGGTGCGGCAGCCTTGTGGTGCCAGAAAAACTGTACTTCCCAACTTTCCTTTGGCGCGGACTAGGGGTATACGCCGCTTTCGTCTAGCCGAGGAACACGCCATGCAGGGCAGCGCAAATCTCAACATCATGATCAAGGCTGCCCGCAAGGCAGGCCGCAGCTTGGTTAAGGATTTCCGAGAGGTCGAGAACCTTCAGGTCAGCTCCAAGGGACCGGGCGACTTCGTGTCCAAGGCCGATATGGCGGCGGAAAACATTCTGCGCGAGGAACTGCTGACGGCCCGCCCCAACTATGGTTGGCTTGGCGAGGAAACCGGCGTCACCGAGGGCACCGATCCGACCCGTCGCTGGATCGTGGACCCGCTGGATGGAACCACCAACTTCTTGCACGGGATGCCGCATTGGGCGGTATCCATCGCGCTGGAACACAAGGGTGAGATCGTCGCGGGCGTTGTCTTTGACGCGGCCAAGGACGAGATGTTTTATGCCGAAAAAGGTGCCGGCGCCTGGCTGAACGACTCACAGCGCCTGCGGGTGTCCGGTCGTAACCGGATGATCGAATGCGTGTTTGCAACGGGCGTCCCTTTCGGTGGCGGCAAATACCTTCCCGCGACGCTGCAGGACCTGGCGCGATTGATGCCCGCTTGTGCCGGCGTGCGCCGGTGGGGGGCGGCAGCGCTCGATCTCGCTTATGTGGCGGCGGGGCGCTATGACGGCTACTGGGAACGCGGCCTGAATGCGTGGGACATCGCTGCCGGGCTGCTGATCGCGAAAGAGGCGGGCGCCATTGTTCAGCCGATTCGTGAGGGACAGAACCTGGTGGAGGACGGACATGTCCTGGCTGCCGCGGAGCCGATTTTCGATCAGTTCGCCAAGGTCATCCGCGACCGGTCCGAAGACTGACCCGAAGCGTCGGACACCCGGTCAAACTTTTGACATAGGCGTAAGGCATTCTCACGCTTGGATGATTCCGAGGGGATGCAATGACCTGCCTTCAACGGTTCTGGACTGATGAAAGCGGCTCGGCCACGGCCGAGTGGGTGGTTATGACAGCCGCCTCTGTCGCTATGGGTATGGCGGTCATGTCTTATGTCAGCGAAGGCGTGGAAAGCCTGTCAAACGAAGTCAGCTCGGCGCTTAGCGGGTTCGAGATCATGACGAGCTTTGACCAATGGGACGAATTCCGGGCCCAACAGGCAGCAGCTGCGCAAACCAGCGAAGCCCCGAGCGAGTGATCCGATCGCTATTCGGCGCATAGCCGATGCCCTTGGATGGGGCATTGCATGGCTGAACAAGCCGCGGATTCTGATTAAGTTTGCCGTGCCCGACCGGAAGCCACCTCCGCCATTCCGCTTCTTCTTAAAAGCTGCACAAACAGCGCGCTAAAGCCATTCTGTCTGGCGCGGCTTCTGTCCGGGTTCAGATCGAAGTATCGCGGCATGGTTTCAGGGGCAGGGCGTGCGACCAGCAACAAGACCCGTCCCGCGCGCGCAAGGTAAGTGATCTGCGCAAGATCAAGCATGAAGGCGTGGCACGACCGGGAACGGAATGATCTGTGCCTTCGCACCATCGCGAGGGGCGGTTGTCTGACGAGGGCGTGGGGCAAACAGGATGACAGCGGCTAGATGAGGGGGAAGGGACATTGCGTCGGCTTTCTTTTGCAAAAGGGTTTCAGGTGAAGTCGGGGCTTTGAAATGGTGCTGGAATTTGGGGCAGGGCAGAACCGCACAGTCCGATTGGAAAATGACGGATGGCCCTGCCACTCTCACGGTCGCAGCAGGACCATCCGTCTGAAAATGTTTTGGTAATGAAAACCTGGGTGTCAGGCCCGGCGCAGGGAGGAGGGAGGGGAGGAAGGTCGCCGGACCTGACGAACGAGTTAGCCCCGATCTGCGATGGCCCCGAGGGGGAAGGGCGCTTTCGGCAGGGTCACCGGCTTGGCCCGGCGGGAACGATCTTCGCGGGCAAGAAGGGCGGCGGCGGTGCGGGGCGAGAAGGACATGGGCTTGAGTTCCGTTGCTGTGTTTCTGTAAGTGTAGTTGTGACACATATTAAAAGGGCGCGCAAGTAAAAAGTGTCGATCAGACACTAAAATTTATGGAAAGGCCATTTTCTCCCTTTCCGGCCCCCGTCCCGCCACAGAAACAGACCTGCCAGCCAAGGTGACTGACAGGCCCGAACACGATGTGACTGGCAGATTAGTTGCGCAGGATGTCCAAGAGGGGCTCGTGGAACCGGTTCAGAATGGCGGATTGAAGCGTGGCGGCAGAAAGCAGAGTCATCGTACGAACGGGTCAGATTGCTGGGTTTGAGGGCGATTGCTGTTTGTCTGTGCTGAACACAAACAAACATGGCTCCAAGTCAATCCAAGCGGTCCCTGGCAGGGCCATGGCCAGGTAAACAGGCCTTACCGTTCTTTCAGAACCTGCTGCGCGATTCCGGCAAAGGCAAGGTAAAGCGAGGTGGCCATAAGCCCCCACAGCGCCCAGCTTTCGGGGTGAAAGTCGACCCACGCCGCCCACCCGGCAAACCCGATCCAGCCAATCGCGACGGGCAGTGACAGGGGGCGCCAGCGTTCTGTGCGCACCGGATGTATGAACTTCAGGTTCAGGAACATGCTGACGGCGAACAATGCCACCAGTGCGAGAATCACGTAGAAGTTCGGGCTCAGCGCAAACAGCACCAACACAACCATGTTCCAGCACCCCGGAAAGCCGGAAAAAGAGTTGTCCTTGGTCTTCATCCGCGTGTCCGCGAAATAGACAACGCTGGCAAAGGTGATGACAATGATCGCCAGCCAGCCGGTCCAACCGGGCAGAAGGCCCGACTTGAACAACGCGTAAGCAGGGATGAAGACATAAGTCAGGTAGTCGATGATCAGGTCCATCAAGACCCCATCGAATTCCGGTGCGTTTGTCTTGACCTGATAGCGGCGTGCCAAAGGCCCGTCGATGCCATCTACGATCAAGGCAACCACCAGCCACAGAAACATCAGTGACCATTTCTCCTCGACCGCAGCCAACATCGCCAGCATGGCAAAGACAGCGCCAGTGGCGGTGAACAGGTGAACCGAGAGGGCTTTCATACGCAATGTCATGCGCCTGACATGAACCATCGCGCGCGCTGAGGCAACCGCCCGAAGCTCAGGAATTGGGTGCGGGGAAGCCGGTCCACGGGTTTTTTCGGAATTGGGAGGAAATGTGATAAGGTGAGCAGGGATATGAGACGGAGGTTTGGCGATGACGGTGGCTCAACGTTTGGGTGCGTTTTTGGGTTCCATTCTGCTGGCAACTGCCACAATTGCCTATGGGCAAGAGGCTACGCTGATTGTTCACAACAACACTGGTGCGACGCTGACCATTGTCACCCAGAACAGCCATAGCTCCGGGACGGAAAGCCAACCGATAGTCGTTCCGCCTGAATCCACAGGTCAGGGGCGTGTTCCGATGGGACAAAGCGTCATACTGGCAGAGGCGATCTACATGAACGGCTCGCCTGATGCCGCGTGGAACTACAACTTCCACACCTCTGGCAGTCACGAACTGGAGATCTTTGCATCAAATTTCGGATTTTCCGTCATGTTCGATCCACCGGGCTCCGGGGCTGGCGCAGCGCAAGCAACGGAATTGGAGCCACGCACCCCGACACCCAGTGAACTGGCGGCCATTCGGGCGTTAGGATTGCTGGAAGAACCCACCCGTGGAAACGATTGCAGGGATGGAACGGTGGACCCAAGCTACTATCTTGTGCAGTTCGTAAACAATTGCCCCGCTGGCTATATCACGCGTGGGCGGCATCCCCCGGGCAGTTCCGAAGCAAGATGGTGCGCCTATTGTGGGGCAGGATATGAGTCGCGGCTTGATCGGGCCGGATGCTGTGTGCCGAGCACTGAGTGACGCAGTCTATGCCTTGGGATGCGCGTTGCGATAGACCTCCATCAATCGCGCTGTATCCACCGCCGTATAGGCTTGCGTGGTCGACAGAGAGGCATGACCCAGAAGCTCCTGTATCGCGCGCAGGTCGCCGCCGGCGTCCAGCAGATGCGTGGCGAAGCTGTGGCGCATGGCGTGGGGGGTGGCCGTGGCAGGCAGGCCGAGCTGCATCCGGGCGGCCTCCACCACCTTGGCGACCTGCCGGGGGCCAAGCGCACCGCCGCGCACCGCGCGGAACAGCGGCTCACTTTCTGTCAGGTCATGGGGGCACAACGCGGCATAGCGCTCTACGGCACGTCGCGCGGCAGGCAGAACAGGTAATTCGCGGTCCTTGTTGCCCTTGCCCCTGACACGCAGCACATCGCCAAGCGGCAGGATAGCGGCGGTCAGTCCAAGCGCTTCGGATATCCGCAACCCGCAGCCATAAAGCAAAGTCACCACAGCCACATCCCGCGCCGCGATCCAGTCGCGGGCGTCCTGTGCGCCGACCCTGTCCAACAGTTCCTGCGCGGCAGGTTCCGACAGGGGCCGGGGCAGCTTGCGCTGATACTTCGGTGCACGAGTGGACAAGACCGCCGTCGCGTCAAAGCCCTCGCGGTCCGCCCACCAGCGATAAAAGCTTCTCACAGCTGACAGTTTGCGTGCCAGGGACCGTGCGCCAAGGCCCGATCCCCGTTCAGCCGCCATCCAGGCCCGCATATCCCTGGGACCAAGCGCGCGTAGGGGCGCAAGCCCCAGTTGGGCGCCATGGTGACCGGTCTGAAACCCCAGAAAGTCCCGCAGGTCCGCCCCATAGGCAGTGACGGTGGCAGGCGAGCCGCCCCGCAAGCTGCCCACATCCGCAAGCCACGCTTCCATCAGGTCGCGTGCGGCGGGGCTGAGGGCGAGGCTCATCCGACCTACCCCAGGAACCGTTTCATGCTGCGTTCAAAAACGCCGGTGAAGAAGGTCAGCAGGTCCGTGCCCTGACTGGGACGGAACTGGTGCGGGTCTTCTGAGCCCATGACCAGCAGCGCCGGCAGGCGGCCCAGGCCGAGATCGAGCCGCAGCAACGCCTCTGACGCAATCCAGTCGGCAGCTTCGCCATAGATGCAGGCTGCCCCCGTTCCAACCTGCCTGAGCGTTACCGCCCGTTGCGGCATGTTGCGCCCGGCGGTCAGGTAGTCGTCGACGAAACCCGGCGCGACCACGGTCAGTACATCTTCCAGCTTTTGCACCTTGGGGGCGCTGGTTTCGGTGGCTTCCGGGCTTTCCAGAACCAGACGAATGCGGTCCACCCGAAGGATCGCGGCCACATCAGTGCCGAGCACCTTGAGGAAATCCTCGAACTCTGCCTGATCCAGAAGCTTCAGGATCGCCCGGTGAATCTGGTTGGTTCCAGCCAGGTTTTCGTATGCCGCCGCAATGACCGATCTATGCGTGTCTTCCAGCCGGTCCAGCCGATTTTCCAGCCGTTCCATGGCGATGCCGCGCATGTCCACGATATTACCACCCATCTGGCGGTCATTCGCGGTGATCAGCGCCCGCATCACATCGCGGTCGTCGAGAATAAGATCCGGGTCCTGCAATACCCGCTCGCGCCAGTCTTCCAACGCGTCTGCCCTTTCGCCCATAAGTGGTCTGCCCCTTGGTGTTTTTATGGTTGGGGCAGACCTTACACGATGTTTACAGGATTTTCTGCCCTGTTTTTGCCCAGTCCTTCATAAAGCCGTCGAGGCCCTTGTCAGTCAGGACATGAGAGGCCATCGCCTTGATCACATTCGGCGGCGCAGTGGCCACGTCTGCACCGATCAGGGCAGCGTCTTTCATGTGGTTGGCGGACCGGATCGACGCGGCCAGGATCTGCGTCTCGAACCCGTAATTGTCATAGATGGTGCGGATATCGCCGATCAGCTCCATGCCATCGATGTTGATGTCATCCAGACGCCCGATGAAGGGCGAAATGTAAGTCGCGCCAGCCTTGGCGGCCAGCAGTGCCTGGTTAGCAGAGAAGCACAGCGTCACGTTGGTCTGGAACCCTTCGCCGGTCAGGGTTTTGCAGGCCTTGAGCCCGTCCCAGGTCAGCGGCAGCTTGATGCAGATATTCTCAGCGATCTCTGCCAGCTTGCGGCCTTCTGCGATCATTGCATCGGCTTCCAGTGCCACCACCTCGGCAGAGACGGGGCCATCGACCATGGCGCAGATTTCGCGGGTCACTTCGATAATGTCACGGCCAGATTTCATGATCAGCGACGGGTTGGTGGTGACACCGTCGACCATCCCGATATCATTCAGTTCGGCGATGGCGTCCACTTCGGCGGAGTCGACAAAGAATTTCATTGGTCTATCCCTCAGGGGTTGATGGCGGGCTCGAGCGTGT
Source organism: Nioella aestuarii (assembly GCF_050896395.1). NCBI lineage: Bacteria > Pseudomonadati > Pseudomonadota > Alphaproteobacteria > Rhodobacterales > Paracoccaceae > Nioella > Nioella aestuarii. Next base: position 26,049 of record NZ_JBPBBA010000033.1, read on the forward strand.
CTTACCCCAGCTTCGAACCGGCGGAAAGCCCAACTATGATTGCGATAACATGAACGGCAAACAGGCAGAGCAGGAATATTTTGAAGAAGGCAGCCTTGTCGGCGTGCTGACCGCCGAGCCTTTGGACCGGGTTCTGGATTACAAGGCACCAGAGGGCGGGTGCTGGATGGGGGCTTTCGTGCAGGTGCCGCTTGGGCCGCGCAAGGTGCTTGGCGTGGTCTGGGGGGCAGGGCGCGGCGATTGGGATCCGGCAAAGATCCGCTCTGTTCTGAAGGTGTTGGACGTGGCCCCAATGCGCGCAGAGATGCGGGAGTTTCTTGCGCGTGTAGGGTCCTACACTCTGACGCCGCTGTCGCAGATGCTGCGGCTGGCCACCCGCGCGCCGGGGCTCGCGGACCCGCCCTCGATGCGCAAGCTTTACCGAATGGGCTATGGCGAACCCGATCGCATGACCGATGCCCGCACCCGCGTGATTGCGGTGCTGGAGGAATATGGCGGGGTCAGCTTCACGCTTGGCGAGCTGTCCGAGATGGCGGGCGTGACGTCCTCGGTCATCAAGGGGCTGGTGAAACAGGGCGTGGTGGAAGAGTTCGACACGCCACGCGACGCGCCCTACTTGCCGCTCGATCCAGAACGCGACGGAAAAGAGCTGACCGAGGCGCAGGCGGGGGCCGCTACTGCGATCTGCGAAGGCATCCGCGCGGGTCGCTATGGGACCACGTTGCTAAAAGGCGTCACCGGATCGGGTAAGACCGAGGTTTATCTGGAGGCGGTCGCGGAATGCCTGCGGCAGGGGCGGCAGGCATTGGTGCTGTTGCCAGAGATTGCCCTGACATCCGAGTTCCTGACCCGTGTAAAGGCCCGCTTCGGCGCGGAGCCCGCCGAATGGCATTCCGGCGTCACCATGACCGAACGCCGCCGCTGCTGGCGTATGGTGGGGCAGGGGGCCGCGCAGCTCATTGTGGGCGCGCGCTCGGCGCTCTACCTGCCGTTCCGCGACCTTGGGCTGATCGTCGTCGATGAGGAGCATGACACCTCCTACAAGCAGGAGGATGGCGCGCTCTACAATGCCCGCGACATGGCGGTACTTCGGGCCTCGTTGAATGACGCTCAGGTGGTGCTGGCTTCGGCCACGCCGTCACTGGAAAGCTGGTGGAACGCAGAATCGGGGAAATACACGCGGATCGACCTGACCGACCGGTTTGGGCTTGCGGTGATGCCGGACATGCGCGCGATCGACATGCGTGGGGAGGACCTGCCTGGGAACCGCTGGATTTCCCCGACCCTTCAAGGCGAGGTTCGGGCGCGGCTGCAAGTGGGCGAACAGGCTCTTTTGTTCCTCAACCGCCGGGGCTATGCGCCTGTCACCATCTGCCGTGCCTGCGGGGAGCAGGTGGGCTGCGACCATTGCGATGCGCGGATGGTGGAACACCGGTTCCTCAAACGGCTGATGTGCCACCAATGTGGAGAGACAAAGCCAATGCCAGAGGCCTGCCCGTCCTGCGGGGTCGAGGGCAAGATGGCTGCCGTCGGGCCGGGAGTGGAGCGGTTGGCCGAAGAGGCGGCGGCGCTGTTCCCAGAGGCCAAACAGGCGGTGCTGTCATCAGACCTGTTCGGGTCTGCCCGCGCGCTCAAGGCGCGGATCGCCGAGATCGCCGAGGGCGACACCGACGTCATAATCGGAACGCAGCTGGTGGCCAAGGGGCACAACTTCCCCCGGCTGACTTTGGTGGGCGTGATCGACGCCGATCTTGGCCTGCAAGGATCAGACCTGCGCGCGGCGGAGCGGACCTTTCAGCTGATGCGGCAGGTGGCGGGCCGCGCTGGCCGCGCGGAGAAACCGGGCACGGCCCTGTTGCAGAGCTTTCAGCCTGACCACCCGGTGATCCGTTCGATCCTGTCCGGGGATGAGGAGGGGTTCTGGCGGGCGGAGGCGGATGAGCGTCAGGCGACGGGGATGCCGCCTTTCGGGCGACTGGCAGGGATCGTGATCTCGGCGCCGGAGGCGGCGGCTGCGTTTGACCTTGGCACCCATCTGGCGCGGTCGGACGCCCCCATTCGGGCTATTGACGGACTGGTCTACGGCCCTGCGCCTGCGCCGATTGCGCGGATCAGGGGACGGCACAGGGTGCGACTGCTGGTGAAGGCCCCCAAGGGCGCACCGATTCAGACTGCGTTGCGGCAGTGGTTGGGGGGGCTGAAGCTGCCGAACAACCTGCGGGTGTCGGTGGATATCGACCCGCAGAGCTTTTACTGAGGGAATTTCGCCGCCTTACGGCGTTGATCCGCGGGGGTGAGCAGGTAGCAGCGCCATTGGTTCGAGCGCGCCTGCGAACGCTCCCCCCCGCACCCCCTGGAGTACTTCCGCCAAGAAGAAGCGGAGGTTCTAGCGCCCGCGGATCCTCGGGTCGAGCGCGTCGCGCAGCCCGTCGCCGATATAGTTCACGCTAAGCACGGTGAGCGAGATGGCGAGGCCCGGCCAGATCACCCGCTCGGGGTTGCGTTGCAGCCAGTCGGTACCGTCAAACAGCAGCCGCCCCCAGGTCGGGAAATCCGACGGGAAGCCAAGGCCCAGGAAGGACAGCGCGCTTTCGGTGATGATCGCGTTGGCGATGCCGAGAGTTGCCGACACCATGATTGGCGACAGCACATTGGGCAGAACGTGGCGGGTGATCATCCGATAGGGCGGTGTGCCGATCGATCTTGCGGCCAGCACGAACTCGCGCTCTTTCAGCGCCAGCACGTCGCCCCGCACAATCCTGGCGGTCTGCATCCAGCTGGTAATGCCGATGACGAAGACGATCAGGATGAAGATACCCTTTTCAGGCCCGAACTGCGCGCGCAGCGTGTCGCGGAAGAGCATGATGATGACCAGGAGCAGCGGCAGCAGCGGCAGTGCAAGGAACAGGTCTGTCAGGCGCATCAGAATGCCGTCAAGCCGTTTGAAATAGCCCGCCAGCACCCCAACCAGAGTACCCACGATCAGCGCCAGCAGCATCGCGGTCAGCCCCACCAAAAGCGAGGTTTGCCCACCGACCATGATCCGGGCCAGCGTATCGCGGCCCAACTGGTCGGTGCCCATGGGATGGGCCCAGGACGGGCCCTGGCTGCGGGCGCGGATGTCGATGTACTGCGCGTCCAGCGTCCAGAAAATCGGGCCAAGGAAGACGAAGATCAGCACGAAGATGAAGAAGGCCGCGCCGATCAGGGCGCCTTTGTGGGTTTTGAACTGGTCCCACACATCCCACCACTGGTTGCGGGGCTTTTGGTAGGTTTCCGCTTCGAGCGTGGTCAGATCAGTCATAGCGGATCCTCGGGTCAAGAATGCCGTAGAGCACATCGGCAATCAGGTTGAAGAGCACGATAAGCACCGCGAAGATGAAGGTCAGCGTCTGCACCGTGGGGATGTCGCCGCCCTGGATGGCGCCGATCAGCAGATGGCCAAGGCCATTCACCTTGAACACCTGCTCGGTGATGATGGCGCCGCCGAAGACCTGCGGCACGCCAAGGGCGATGACGGTCACAACCGGGATCATCGAATTGCGCAGCACGTGAACCATGACCACGACGCTTTCGGTCAGGCCCTTTGCGCGGGCGGTGCGGACATAATCCTGGTTGAGATTGTCCAGCATCGAGGCGCGCATGAAGCGGCTGATCTGGCTGGTGATCTGGAGCGCCAGCACCATTACCGGCAGGATCATCTGCTTGAGCTGAATAACGAAACTGTCCCAATCCACCACCACATGGGTGGTGTCATAGACAGACGGGAACCAACCCAGTTGCACCGCAAAGATCACGATCACCAGAACGCCCGAGAAGAAAGGGGGAACTGAGAAGCCGACCATGGTGATGAAGGTACCGGCCTGATCGAAGATCGAATACTGGCGGTAGGCCGAGTAGATGCCAATGGGCAGCGCAATCAGGATGCCGACCACATAGGCGGTGCCGACAACCCACAGGGTCTGGGGCATACGCTGCGCGATGATGTCGACAACGGGGCTGCGGGTTTGCCAAGAGATCACGCGGGTGCGGTCGCCATCGCCGATGGTCCAGCCGGTCCATTGTTCGATGAGGTTCAGCGGTTCGTTCACGAAGAACTGCTGCAGCCAAAGCGCGAAGCGGATGTGAATGGGTTCATCAAGGCCAAGCGAAGCCCGGATCTCGGCCCGCACCTCCGGCGGGATGGTCAGGGGCAGGCTGGCCGTGGGATCGGATGGGGCCAGATCGAGGATCAGGAAAATGATCAGGCTTATGAACAGAAGCGTCGGAATTGCCATGAGCAAGCGACGGATCGTGAAAGTCAGCATGGGCGGGCGCCTCGGTTCAGAAGTCTGTTTTACGTGGAGTCTTTGGGTGGCCGCACCCCCGAAGGGATGCGGCTGCGTTGATCAGGTCGCGATCAGTCGATGCGATACCATTCTGCGATGTTCCACAGCTCGGAGTCCCAGTCGGACATGCGCACACCGCCAAGAGTGTTTGCATGGGCCGAGACGCCGCCACGGTGGATCAGCGGGATGATCGAGTAGGACTGCATCAGCATGTCGTTCATCTCGCGCGCCAGGCGGCCACGCTCTTCGAGCGGTGCGGTCTGGCTCATCTCGGTGACGAGGGCGTCGTACTCTTCCGAGCAGAAGCGCTGGATGTTCGAGCCCTGCCACTGCGAGTCGGGGCCCGGGATCTCGTTACAACGCCAGTTGGCCATGTAGGCTTCGGGGTCCACACCAGCGAAGTTGTTGGTGTACATTTCCACGTCTGCATAGAACTTCTGGAAGGTGTCGGGCGACGCCGGGTCACCACCGAAGAACACGGACGCGTCGATGTTGCGAAGCTCGGCGTCGATGCCAATCTCGCTCCACCACTGCTTGATCAGCGCCTGAGTGTCCTGACGGACGGCGTTGGTCGAGGTCTGGTAGAGAACGCGAAGCGGCACACCGTTATATTCACGCACGCCATCACCGTCGGTGTCGAGGATACCCGCTTCATCGAGCAGCGCGTTGGCGCCGGCGATGTCCTGGGTCAGACAGCCATCATTGGCGGTGGAGGCATAGAGCGCCGGAGCCGGCAGCACGTTACAGGTGGGCTGACCGCCTGCGCCATAGCCAACTTCAACCAGCAATGCGCGGTCGATAGCCATGGACATCGCCTGACCGATGATCGGGTTGGTCAGGAACGGGTGCGGTCCGCCTTCTGCGGTCGAGCGTGCGTCGCCAAGGGCCGGATCGGGGTTGAACTGGTTGAGGTGCAGACGCTCAACCGACGTACCGAACGCGGTTACGACGGTTCCGATGCCATTGGCTTCCATCTCGGCCAGAAGGGTCGGGTCGATCTGGAGGTTCCAGGCGTAGTCGAATTCACCGGTTTCCAGAACCGAACGGGCCGCAGAAGCAGCGTCGCCGCCACCTTTGAACACCACGCGGGCGAAGGCCGGCTGGTCGGGGTTACGGTAGTGCTCGTTTGCCACGAAGGTGATCACGTCGTTCGGGCGGAATTCTTCCACGACGAACGGGCCGGTGCCGATCGGGCCAAAGTTGGCCTCGGTGCACTCGGGTGCGGCAGCGCCAAGGCAGTCAGCGAACTGCGCGGCCTGAATGATCGGGCTCTCGGAGCCGACGAAAGCAGTGTAGGGGAAGGGCTTGGGCGCCGCAAAGTTCACGCGAACGGTGCGGTCGTCAATGGCTTCCACGCTTTCCACGCCGTCAAAGTAGCTGGCCTGAGCACAGCCGCCTTCAGGGTGGGTACAGTACTGCCAGGTGAATACCGCGTCATTCGCGGTCACGGGCGTGCCGTCGGACCACAGCAGGCCCTCGCGCAGCGTCCATGTGATCGAGGTCAGGTCCTCGGCCACGCCGCCGTTTTCAACGGTCGGGATATCTTCGGCCATGAACGGCACAAGGTTGCCGTCGCTGTCGAAGCGAGCCATCGATTCCAGCACCAGCGAGGCGGACTCCACCTCTTTCGTGCCGCCCGAGAGGTACGGGTTCAGCGTCGAAGGCGCCTGCCAATAGATGATGTTGAGCTGGCCATCTGAGCCACGCTCGGCCATCGCGGCCACGGGGGCGAGGGCAAAAGCCGCCGCGGCCCCTAGCATGAGATGTCTTAACTTCATGTTGTCTCTCTCCTTGTTGGTCTCTTGAGCTCTTGTGACCTCATGGTCGTCGCCGCTTTTCGGCGATCTCATTGATTATACAGGTGGCAGGCGACGAAGCGTCCCGGTTCAATTTCACGGAACTCGGGGTCTTCCTGCTTGCAGATATCCATCACTTTCGGGCAGCGGGTGCAGAAGTTGCAGCCCTGCGGCGGGTTCGACGGGCTTGGCACATCACCTTGCAGAATGATGCGGTTGGCAGTGTCATGGGCCGCTGGATCCGGCTCCGGCACTGCCGACAGCAAGGCAACGGTATAGGGATGCTTGGGATCGTCGTAGAGCTCCTCGCGCGGGGCCAGTTCCACCACCTTGCCCAGATACATCACCGCCACCCGATCCGCGATATGGCGGACCATGGACAGATCGTGGCTGATGAACAGGTAGGTTAGCCCAAGCTCGGACTGCAGGTCTTCCAGAAGGTTCACAACCTGTGCCTGGATCGAGACGTCGAGGGCCGCAATCGGTTCGTCGCACACGATGAATTTCGGATTCAGCGCCAAGGCGCGGGCAATACCGATCCGCTGTCGCTGGCCGCCCGAGAACTCGTGCGGATAGCGATTAGCAAAGTCGCGGTTCAGGCCCACGGCATCCATCAACTCATAGATGCGATCCAACCGGGCTGCCTTGGACATTCTGGTGTGTTCGCGCAGCGGTTCGCCGATGATATCGGCGACAGACATGCGAGGATTGAGGCTGGCCTGAGGATCCTGGAACACCATCTGCATAACCGGGCGCATCTTTCGAAGATCGCCTTGCGACATGGTGGAGATATCGGTTTCGTCAATCGTGATCGTGCCAGCAGTCGGATCATAGAGCCGCAGAACCGCCCGCCCGCAGGTGGATTTCCCACAGCCGGATTCGCCCACTAGGCCAAGCGTCTCGCCCTCGTAAATATCGAAACTCACACCATCTACCGCCTTCACGTCACCGGTGTGGCGACGCAGCAGGCCGGTGTGGATCGGAAAGTACATCTTCAGCCCGTCGACCGAGACCAGCTTTTTTCGGGCGGCAGAATCAAACATCGCGCGGGCCTCCGGTTGCAGGATCCCAGAAGCAGGCCACGTCGTGAACCGGGCCGACAGAATAGCGCGCCGGATTTTCCTGTGCGCAGCGATCGAATGCGTGTTCGCAGCGGTCGCGGAACGGGCAGGCCGTGGGGTGGGCGCGCAGGATCGGCGGTTGCCCCTCGATCACCTCCAGCCGGTCGGCCCGTTCGCCGCGCACATGCGGCACGGTTTCGAGAAGAGCGCGGGTATAGGGGTGCTTGGGGTTGGAAAACAGTTCCCGCACCGGGGCATGTTCAACGACCTGACCACCATACATGACCAGTACACGATCAGCGATGCCGGCAATGACGCCAAGGTCATGGGTAATCCAGACCACCGCCATTCCCAGCTTGTCGCGCAGGTCTTTCATCAGTTCGAGGATCTGCGCCTGGATTGTCACATCAAGCGCCGTCGTGGGTTCATCCGCGATCAGTACCTTCGGATCACAGGCGAGCGCGATGGCAATCATCACACGCTGCCGCATACCGCCGGAAAACTGGTGCGGATAGTCTTTCAGCCGCCGCTCCGCGTCGGGGATGCCGACCAGTTCCAACAATTCCTTGGCCCGAACCCGGGCCTGAGCTTTCGACATACCCATGTGCTTGCGCAGAGGCTCCATCAACTGGAAGCCGACATTGAACACGGGGTTCAGTGAGGTCATGGGATCCTGAAAGACGAACCCGATCCGGGCGCCGCGCACAGCGCGCAACTGCTCATCCGTGGCGGTCAGCAGATCCTGACCTTCAAACATGACGCCGTCGCCCGTAACCACCGCAGGCGGCGCCGGGACAAGCCCAATCAGGGACATCATCGTGACGGATTTTCCAGAACCGCTTTCTCCGACAACCCCCAGAAGTTCCCCAGCCTTCAGGCTGAAGCTGACGTTGTTCACAGCGTGAACTTCCCCACGCCGGGTTTTGAAAACGGTCTTGAGGTCCTTGACATCAAGGACAGAGGGCTGTGCCCCATCAAGCATCACCAGACGCTCCTCACCGGTTGGACTTCGCCCCACCTCTAGACGGGTAGGTGCGTTCATTGGCGCTCACGGTATCAGGAAATTCACCCCCCGCAAGCGCTTTGACGCTGACCTTGCGTTCGATTTTGACCATGTGGGTAAACTTTGTGCAATTGTCTGGGATAGGCTTGACGAGGTGGCGGGGCAGGAACACGTTCACCCTCGACGCAGAAAGGACACGGCCCATGAGCACTGAGATGACATCACGTGACCTGTTGGAAAAACTGGTTTCGTTTCCGACGGTTAGCCGTGACAGCAACCTTGATTTGATTGATTGGGCAGAAGATTTTCTGACCGGCATCGGGGCGCGCTGTTTTCGCGACTACAATGAGGACAGGACCAAGGCGAGCCTCTATGCGCATATAGGGCCGGAGATTGATGGTGGTGTCATTCTGTCGGGCCATACCGACGTTGTGCCGGTTGACGGGCAGAACTGGTCCACCGATCCGTTCACCGTGGTGGAACGGGACGGAAAGTTGTTCGGGCGCGGTTGTTGCGACATGAAAGGCTTCGATGCGCTTGCGATGTCGGCGATGGCCAAGGCGGCAAAGCTGACCCTCAGAAAGCCCTTGCAGATATGCCTATCACGCGATGAAGAGATCGGTTGTACCGGCGCTCCCCCTATGATCCGGCACATGCAGGGGACCCTGCCGAAAGCGCAACTGGCGATCATTGGCGAGCCCACGATGATGCAGGCTGTTACCGGCCATAAGGGGGGAATCGGTTACGACACCCACCTGCGCGGCTTCGAGGTGCATTCTTCCATGATCGACGATGGTGTCTCTGCCATCATGGAAGGCGCCAAGTTGATCGACTGGGCCAACAAGATGAATGACGAGAACCGCGCGAAGGTGCCCCAAGGGGCCGATGCACTGTTCGACCCGCCCTTCACCACACTGCATGTGGGCATGATCGAGGGCGGCACCGCACATAATATCACCGCCAAAGACTGCCATTTCGTCATGTCCTTCCGCTGTGTGCCGGGGGAGTCGATGGATGACTGGGGTGCGCGCTATGAGGCCGAGGTGCGCCGGCTAGAAGCCCAGATGCAGAAGGTGCATCCCTCATGCTTCATCGCGATCGATCGCAGATGGGACGTGCCGGGCCTGAAGCCCGAGGAAAACGGCCCGGCAGAGGAACTTGTCCGTCGTCTGACCGGTGACAATGCCACCCATGTGGTCAGCTATGGCACCGAGGCAGGGCAGTTTCAGGACGGTGGCTATTCCGCCGTTGTCTGTGGCCCCGGTGATATTGCGCAGGCGCATCAGCCCGACGAATTCCTGACCGTAGAACAATTCGAAGCGGGAGAGCGCTTCATGGACAAGCTGCTGGAGACTCTCTGCGAATGACGGTCTTTCCGCTCGGGCTGCATCGGCCTGTCGAACATGCCGGCCCTCTGCCTGAGGCAGCGGATGTGGTGATTATTGGTGGCGGTGTCATCGGGGTGATGACGGCCTATTACCTTGCCGAAAAGGGTCTTCGCCCCGTGGTCCTCGAAAAGGGCCGGGTTGCAGCGGAACAAAGCAGCCGCAACTGGGGCTGGGTTCGGCAGCAGGGGCGCGACCCCGCAGAACTGCCGATCATGATGGAAGCGAACCGGCTGTGGAAAGCCCTTGCCGCCGAGGTGGGAGAAGACCTTGGCCTGAAGCAGTGCGGGCTGACCTATCTCGCAAAAACTGACTCCGAGATGGACGGATTCCAGGGCTGGCTGGATGAAGTGGCAGGATCGGGCGTGGATAGTCGCCTGCTAAGCGCCCGCGAAACCGCCGGTTTGCTGCCGGGCGGGCAGACGCCCTGGGCCGGTGCGTTGCACACGCCAAGCGACATGAAGGCCGAGCCCTGGATCGTGGTGCCCGCTCTGGCGCGGGCCGCCGTGCGCAAGGGTGCGGTGATCGTGGAACACTGCGCCGCAAGGCTGATCGATGTGGAGGCCGGAAAGGTTGCGGGCGTGGCCACCGAAAAGGGCCGCATCCGTGCGCCTGAGGTTGTGGTTGCGGGTGGGGCATGGTCGTCGCTGCTGCTGCGCCAGCATGGCATCCGTATCCCGCAACTGTCGGTCAAGGCCACGGTCGTGGCCACCAAGGCGCTGCCCGAAGTGCATGGCGGCGGCGCCACCGGGCAGAGCCTCGCGTTCCGCAGGCGCGACGACGGCGGCTACACGCTGGCCAACGGGGGATTTCATGAGATCTTCCTGGGCTGGGACGCGTTTCGCCATATGCCGAAGTATCTGCCGCAACTGCGCCGCGATCCCTGGGGCCGGGTCTATCACCCGACCGCCCCGCGCGGTTATCCCGATAGCTGGTTCACCCCACGCGTCTGGCGCGATGTGGATGAAACCCCGTTCGAGCGGATGCGTGTCCTGAATCCTGAACCGCATCGCAAGACGGTCGGCCGCCTGCTGCGTCAGTTTGGACAAGAGTTCCCTTCGCTCGGTCGGGTCGAGGGCGCGCTGGCTTGGGCGGGGATGATCGATACGATGCCGGATATCGTTCCAGTGGTGGATCGCGCTGCCAGCCTGCCGGGCTTGTCGATCTGCACCGGTATGTGCGGGCACGGCTTTGGTATCGGACCGGGTTTTGGCCGGGTCATGGCGTCGATGATCACCGGCGAGGAGCCGGGTCACGACCTGACACGCTTCCGCCTGTCGCGCTTCTCCGACGGCTCAAGGATTGAGCTCGGCCCGGATATATGACGCAATGTCCCGTCAGTTTGGCGGAACGGCCCCTTGTGGGCATTTGAACAATCGGTCAGGTTTCGCCTGAACCCATCATTGCTTTGGTAAGGAATCTGCGAATGCCCGTGAAGAATCGTCTTGCCGAACTTCTGCCCGAGATCACCGAATGGCGGCGTGACCTGCATGAGAACCCCGAGATCCTCTATGACCTGCCCCGCACCACGGCACTGGTCGAGGAAAAGCTGAAGGCGTTCGGCTGTGACGAGGTCGTGCCCGGTGTTGGCCGGTCGGGGGTGATCGGCGTGATCAAGGGCAAGTCCGATACCAAGGGCCGGGTGATCGGGCTGCGCGCTGATATGGACGCGCTGCCGATGGATGAAAAAACCGGCCTGCCCTATGCCTCCAAAACGTCCGGAAAGATGCATGCCTGCGGTCATGATGGTCATACGGCGATGCTGCTTGGCGCCGCCAAGTACCTGTCCGAGACGCGCAATTTCGACGGCACCGTGGTGCTGATCTTCCAGCCCGCCGAGGAAGGCGGGGCCGGAGGCAAGGCCATGGTTGACGATGGCATGATGGAACGGTGGGGCATCCAGGAAGTCTATGGGATGCACAATGAACCGGGCCTGCCCGTGGGCGAGTTCGGCGTCAGCCCCGGCCCGATCATGGCCGCTGCCGACGAGATCGAGATCACCATTCGCGGCCGTGGGGGCCACGCGGCGCAGCCCCACAACGTGATCGACCCCGTTCCCGCCGCCTGCGCCACCGTCATGGCCCTGCAAACCGTGGCCAGCCGCAACACGGACCCGATCAAATCCGTCGTGGTCTCGATCTGCGTGATGAACACTGAAAGCGCTGCGACCAACGTGATCGACGACGCGGTTCATCTGGCAGGAACCGTCCGCACGCTTGATGAAGATGTGCGCGACATGGCCGAGGTGCGGATCATCGAGATCGTGAACGCCACCGCCGCCGCCTATGGTTGCACCGCTGAGATCCAATATCACCGGGGCTATCCCGTGACCGTAAACCACGAGGAAAACGCCGAGATTGCAGCCGAGATCGCGCGCGCAGTGGCAGGCGACACCCGCGTCCGCTATGGCCGTCCTCCGCGTATGGGGGCCGAGGATTTCAGCTACATGCTGCGCGCCCGTCCCGGGGCCTTCATCAATGTGGGCAATGGCGACAGTGCCAAGGTTCACCACCCCGAATACAACTTTAACGATGAGGCGATCCCCTACGGGTGCAGCTTCTTCGCCGAACTCGTCGAACGACGAATGCCCGCCTGACATAAAGGAGCCCGCGCCATGCCCGTGAAAAACAGCCTTGCTGAAATGCAGCCCGAAATCGCGGGCTGGCGCCGTCACCTGCACCAGCACCCAGAACTGATGTACGAGGTGCATGAAACCGCCGCTTTCGTCGTGGACCGGTTGAAAGAGATGGGCGTCACAGACATCACCCCCGGCATCGGCAAGACCGGGGTCGTGGCCGTCATCAAGGGCAAGACCGACACCAAGGGCCGGGTGATCGGGTTGCGCGCCGATATGGACGCGCTGCCGATCCACGAGGCATCCGGTGTCGACTATGCCTCTCAGACACCGGGCAAGATGCACGCTTGCGGCCATGACGGGCACACTTCCATTCTGCTCGGGACTGCGAAGTACCTGGCTGAGACGCGGAATTTCGACGGCACCGTGGTGCTTATCTTTCAGCCCGCCGAGGAAGGCGGGGCTGGTGGCAAGGCTATGTGCGACGATGGCATGATGGACCGTTGGGGCATTCAGGAGGTCTATGGGCTTCACAACATGCCCGGCCTGCCCACGGGTGAATTCGCGATCCGGCCCGGAGCTTTGCTGGCGTCCTCAGATGAATTCGAGATCGTCGTGACCGGCAAAGGCGGCCATGCCGCTGCCCCGCATATGGCGGTGGATACCACGCTTGTGGCGTCCCAGATCGTGGTATCCCTGCATTCCATCGTGTCGCGCAATGTGGACCCGATCAAGCGCGTGGTGCTGACCGTAGGCACATTCGAAACCGACAGTACGGCTTCCAATGTTATTGCCCATTCTGCGCGTCTGAACGGCACCGTCCGCACGCTTGACCCGGAATACCGGACGATGGCCGAAGAACGGGTGCGCCAGGTGGCCGAATCTACCGCCGCTGCCTTTGGCGCCACGGCAGAGGTGACCTGGACGCCGGGCTACCCGGCCACGATCAACCACGAGGATGAAACCCGGTATGCCGCAGAGGCTGCCGCCGCTGTCGCGGGGCGGGTGATCGACGATGTCGATCCGATCATGCCGTCAGAAGATTTCGCCTACATGCTGGAAGAACGCCCCGGTGCCTATATCTTCCTTGGTAACGGCGATACGGCCATGTGCCATCACCCAGCCTATGTCTTCGACGATGATGCAATCCCTGCCGGGTGCAGCTTCTTCGCGGAACTCGTCGAACGCCGGATGCCGGCGAAATAGACCGAAACAGGAGAGACCCAATGCCCGTCAAAAACCGCTTCGCGGAACTGCTGCCCGAAATCACCGAGTGGCGGCGTGACATCCATGAAAACCCTGAGATCCTGTTTGAGACGCATCGGACCTCCGCACTTGTGGCTGAGAAGCTGAAGGAATTCGGCTGCGACGAGATCGTGACCGGCATCGGGCGCACGGGTGTTGTTGGTGTTATCAAGGGCAAGTCCGACAGCAGCGGCAAAGTCATCGGGCTGCGCGCCGATATGGATGCGCTGCCGATGAATGAGGAAACCGGTCTGCCCTATGCCTCCAAGACACCGGGCGCAATGCATGCCTGCGGCCATGATGGCCACACGGCGATGTTGCTTGGCGCCGCGAAATACCTTTCTGAGACCCGGAATTTCGATGGCACCGTGGTGGTCATCTTCCAGCCCGCCGAAGAAGGCGGCGGCGGCGGCAAGGAGATGTGCGACGATGGTATGATGGACCGCTGGAACATCCAGGAGGTGTATGGGATGCACAACTGGCCTGGCCAGCCCGTCGGCAGGTTCGCCATCCGCTCCGGCGCGTTTTTCGCCGCGACGGATCTGTTCGAAATCACCGTTACGGGTCGCGGCGGCCACGGCGCGAAACCACATGAAACCATCGACCCGACGGTGACGGCGGCGCAGGTCGTGACGATGCTGCAAACCATCGCCAGCCGCAATGCCGACCCGGTGGAAAACATCGTCGTGTCTGTGACTTCGATCGAAAGCAGTTCCAAGGCGTTCAACGTGATCCCGCAAAGCGTGCATCTGAAGGGCACTGTTCGCACCATGTCGCCCGAGATGCGCGATCTGGCAGAAACGCGCCTGACTGCGATTGCCGAACAGGTCAGCGCCGCCATGGGCGGCAGCGCCGAGGTGCGATACCAGCGCAATTATCCGGTGATGGTGAACCACCCCGAGCAAACCGAATTCGCCGCCGAAGTGGCGACTGCCGTTTCTGGCGGTTGCGATGAAGCGCCGTTGGTCATGGGCGGCGAGGATTTCGCCTTCATGCTGGAGGAGCGCCCCGGTGCCTATATCCTCGTCGGCAATGGCGATACAGCGGCGGTGCATCACCCGGAATACAATTTCACGGATGAGGCGATACCAGCAGGTTGCAGCTGGTGGGCCGAGATCGTGGAACGCCGGATGCCGGCGGCCTGACGCGCATGTGGGAGGACCGATACAGATCGGCCGGGGACTATCTGTTCGGTATCACCCCTGCCGGGTTTCTGACCGACAATCCCGGCTGGATGCAGCCGGCGCAGCGCGCGCTTTGTGTCGCGGACGGTGAGGGGCGCAATTCCGTGCATCTTGCCGAGCGGGGGTTGGAGGTCTCGGCCTTCGACATGGCCCCTACGGCGGTGGAACGGGGCCGGGCCCTGTCGGCTGCGAAGGGCGTGGTGGTGGATTACCATGTTTCGGACTGGGCCGGGTGGGACTGGTCTCGGACCTATGATCTGGTGGTCGCGATCTTCATCCAGTTCGCCGATCCCGCCGCCCGGGTGGGTCAGTTCGCGGATCTGCGCCGTGCCGTGGCCCCAGGGGGCGTGCTGATGCTGCATGGATACACGCCGGAACAGGTCGACTACGGCACCGGAGGGCCGGGCAACCGGGCGCATATGTACACAGCCGATCTGTTGCGAGAGGCGTTCGGGGATTGGCAGGTGGAGCGGCTCGCCGCCTATGAACGTGATGTTCAGGAAGGCCGGGGCCATTCCGGGCGCTCGGCGCTCATTGACCTGATCGCGCGCAAGCCCGCCTGATCAGCCGCCCGTGTGGCTCATGTGGCGGGTCATCTGGCCGTCTACCTTTTGCCGGGAATAGTCGAAATCATGGCCCTTTGGCTTCAGCGCGATGGCCGCGCGAATGGCGTCCTCCAACACCGCATTATCCTCTGACGCGCGCAGCGGCGCACGCAGATCGGCCATGTCTTCCTGTCCGAGGCACATGTAAAGCTCACCCGTGCAGGTCAGCCGCACCCGGTTGCAGCTTTCGCAGAAGTTATGCGTGAGCGGCGTGATGAAGCCGATCTTCTGGCCGGTTTCCTCGATCTTAACATATCGGGCCGGGCCGCCTGTGCGTTCTGCCAGATCGGTCAGCGTATAGCGTTCCGCAAGGCGCGCGCGCAGATCCTTGAGGCTCCAATACTGATCCAGCCGGTCTTCGTTGCCCAGGTCACCCATTGGCATGACTTCGATCCAGGTCAGGTCCATGTCACGGCTCGCGCACCAATCCTGAATGGTGAACAGCTCCTCCTCGTTGAAGCCCTTCAGCGCCACCGCATTGATCTTAACCCGCAATCCGGCCTTCTGTGCCGCGTCGATGCCGTTCAGCACCTGCGGCAGGCGACCCCAACGGGTGATATCGGCAAACTTTTTCTCGTCCAGCGTGTCGAGTGAGACATTCACCCGCCGCACCCCCGCCGCATACAGCTGATCTGCGAAGCGGCTTAGCTGGCTGCCATTGGTGGTCAGCGTCAGTTCTCGCAGCGCGCCACTGTCCAGATGCCTGGTCATGGAGTCAAAGAACGTCATGATCCCCTTGCGCACCAAGGGTTCGCCGCCGGTGATCCGCAGTTTCTTCACGCCGAGCCGGATGAAGGAGGAACACATGCGATCCAGTTCCTCCAGTGTCAGAAGCTCTTTCTTCGGCAGGAAGGTCATGTTTTCGGCCATGCAATAGACACAGCGAAAATCGCAACGGTCGGTAACCGAGACGCGCAGATAGTCAATTGCGCGGGCGAACGGGTCGATCAGGGGGGCGGGTGTGTCCATGTGAATAAGGTAGTTTGCGAAGGCAGGCGCGGCAAGCGTTGATGCGTATGAAAATTGCGCCTAGGCTTCGCGTTATGACACAGATCATTCGCGCCATATTGGCCTTCACCCTCATCGCCTCGCTTGCCGGGTGCGGTGGTGGGTTCCGTCCCTTGTCTTTCCTCAACCGCGATAGGGCCGCAAGTGCAGTGCCGCCGCCTATTGTCGCCAGCGAAACGGTTGACGCGGAAGCGGCGGACGATGCTGCCGATACATCGGAAGACACGCCAGAGGCGGTGCCGGCCTCGGGTAATCTGGGCACGACCATTGCCTCGCTTGGTGATCCGACGCAGCCGGGATTGTGGCTGGAAACTCCGCTGGTCACCTCTGAGATTCTGGGTCGGCTGGAGGCTGAGAACGGATCGTCCGTAGAGGTAACTCTGCGCCCGAGCGGCGGCGCACCGGGGTCCGGCAGCCGCATCTCGATCATGGCCATGCAGGCTTTGGGCCTTGGGCTGACGGATCTGCCGACACTGACGGTCATTGCTGGCGGCTGAGATGTACCTGCGTCTGTTCCGGGCAGAGGCCCGGTGGGAAGATCTGCGGGCAGGCTTTCGATGGGATATCCCCGAGCGGATGAATATCGCGCGGCTCTGCTGTGACGACTGGGCATCGGCGCGACCCGATCAGGTGGCGATCATTCACCTGGGCCAGGATGGCAGCCGGCAGGAATGGACCTATGGCCAGCTCAAACGGGGCTCGGACGGGTTAGCCGTAGCATTGGCTGCAAAGGGCGTGCGTCGGGGCGACCGGGTGGCGGTGCTTTTGGCGCAGCATCCCCTTGTTCTGCTCACCCATATGGCGGTGATGAAGCTGGGGGCCGTCGTGCTGCCGCTGTTTACTTTGTTCGGTGAAGACGCGCTGCGCTATCGCCTGTCAGACAGCGGTGCCAAGGCGGTGGTGACGGACCCTGTGAACCTGGATCGCGTGGTGGCGTTGCAGCCAGATCTGCCGGAACTGGAGGTTGTGATCTCGACCGGGGCCGCGCCCGCGCCAATCCTGTCGCTGCCCGATCTGATCGAGACGCCCGCGCGCGGATTTGTTCCAGCCGACACTCTGGCCGAGGATCCGGCGATGATGATCTACACCTCGGGCACCACGGGCGACCCCAAGGGCGTGCTGCACGCGCATCGGTTCCTCTACGGTCATCTGCCCTGCATGGAGATTAGCCAGGGCCTGTTCCCGCGTGTCGGCGATGTGGGCTGGACGCCCGCGGACTGGGCCTGGATCGGCGGCTTGATGGATATGGCTATCCCTTGTCTTTACTATGGAATCCCGCTGATCAGCCACCGCTTTGCCAAGTTCGAGCCAGAGGCCGCGTATCGATTGCTGGCGGCAGAGCGGGTGACAAATGCTTTCATTCCGCCGACGGCCCTGCGGCTGATGAAACAGGCCCCGGTGGGGCAGGGGCAGGGGCTGTGCCTGCGCGCGGTCAGTTCCGGGGGCGAGCCTCTGGGCGCGGATATGCTGGAATGGGGCGAGGCGCGGCTCGGGGCGGAGATCAATGAGCTCTACGGGCAGACAGAGGCCAACCTGATCGTTGCGGCGCGGTCCGCGATGATGACCCGTGTTCCGGGCGCGATGGGGCTGCCGGTGCCGGGGCACGAGGTGCGGCTTCTGGGCGCGGATGACCGGGAAACCGGTACGGGCGAGGTAGGGGAGGTCTGCTTGAAGATGCCCGACCCGGTGGCCTTCCTGCGCTATTGGAACAAGCCGGAAGCAACGGAAAAGAAAGTGAAAAACGGCTGGCTGCGGACCGGAGACCTGGCCACGCGCGGGGCCGATGGACAGATCACCTTCCACGCCCGCGACGATGATGTGATCACCTCTGCGGGCTACCGGATTGGGCCGAGCGAGATCGAGGCAGCACTGGTGCGGCATCCGGATGTGCTGATGGCCGCCGTGGTGGGGGAGCCAGATCCGATCCGCACAGAGATCGTCGTGGCGCATGTGGTTTTGCGCGATGGTGCGGATTGGGAGGGGATGGAAGAGGCCCTGAAAACATTGGTGCGAGAGCGTGTCTCGGCCCATCTGGTGCCGCGCAAGGTGGTCCGGGCCGAGAGCCTGCCGATGACCGCCACAGGCAAGATCATGCGCCGCGCTTTGCGGGGTCAGTGAGGCGAAAATCAGGGGGGTGCCATGCGTACACCCCCTGTGCACCCCCGTACACCCCCCGTGCATACGGAATGAGGGAATGGGTCTGGGTATATGTTTGGCAATAGGGTTGACAGAAGCCGGAAGCCGAAGTGGTGTGTGGATGACGCGGCCGCTCGGTTAGAGTAATTTGGATGCGCCGCAAGGAGGGCCAACGTGGCAGGGCACCCAATTCGACGACTTGGTTCGGGCGGTTTCCATGAGGGTGAATATTTCGGGATGATGATATTGGATATTTCGAGGCGATTTCTCCGATGGGTACGTGACGGAGCGACAGTTCTGCGAGTGTGTATATCAGGAGCTATCTGCATCGCGTTGATTTGTGCATCAAGTCTAGTTCAAGAACTGAGACTTCTTTTTGTTTGGATATCTCTTCCCTTCGCTGGCTTCTTTTTCTTCTCCATATTTTTTTCGCTATCTGCTTATCGCGGTGACTTGGCCTCTTCCTATTTGATTGGTCAGGGAGAGGAACAAAAGAGAATAAGGGTGTTCTATTCAAATGTGATCAATCCTGACGGGGATATCGGCCCAACAGGCTTTTTCGTCGTTAAGGAGCTGAGGTCAAAATTGATTGCTGACGCGAGAGTTACTTTCAATGGCAAAGGCGAGTAAGCCAACTATCGTAGGGTGGACTGTTCTGCCCATCCTATGGGGGCGATGGAGGCTTGACTGCCGGCAACACACCGGTTTCGCCGCCTCAGGCGTCGACCCGCGAGCGGCTCTCGTCAGGCGCCTCTGGCGCCCTCCTCGGGCCGCGTTGCCACGGATGTCTGGTGAGGGAGTCGCGCCGCTGGGCGGGGGTGCAGTTGGATGGGTCTGGATGCCTCCGGCGGAGGTATTTGTCACCAAGATGAAAGAGGAGGGGGGCAGGCATGTCGCTGCGCGCGGTCAGTGCACCATCTTCTTGATCCGCCGAGTCATCAGCCAGACGCCTGCGATCACCGGCAGGACGAGGGCGGCGGTGACCCAGGGTTTTTCGATGCCGAATTCGTAGGCCACGGGGGCCAGAAGGTAGCTGAGCAGGCTGACGGCGTAGTAGCTGATCGCGACGACTGAGAGCCCTTCGAC
Organism: Nioella aestuarii; assembly: GCF_050896395.1. NCBI lineage: Bacteria > Pseudomonadati > Pseudomonadota > Alphaproteobacteria > Rhodobacterales > Paracoccaceae > Nioella > Nioella aestuarii. The sequence continues at coordinate 45,461 of NZ_JBPBBA010000033.1, forward strand.
CGTTTCCTGCAGGCGCAGTTGCAGGGCGGCGCGGCGGTCCATGCTTTCCAGCAGATCCTGGTTCTGGGCGGAGCGGCCAACCTCGACCTTGGTGCGCAGAAGCTCCCCGGCGCGGAAGGCGCGGTCGGTCATCGAGCGGAGCCGGGTTTCGGTGCTTTTGACCGTGCGCATGGCGGGGTCAAACCGGCGCAGCATGAATTCGGCAAAGGTCTGACGCCCTGAGAAGCGTTCTTCACGCAGCACCTCAATGCGCTGGTGCACGATGGCCTCATAGGCGCCGGTTGCGCCGAAACGGAAGGAGGCGCGGGACATGAGGTTCTCAAGCTCGGTGGCATAGGTCAGAAGCTGGTCGAGCTGTTGATCCGGCGCGGTGCTGTCACCGGTCATGTCACGCAGAAGCGCCGAGAGGCCCGAGTCGATCTGTGCCATGCGGGCGTTGAGCTCGCCTGCCTTGGGAAAGCCGAGCATCGCCATGGCCTTGTAGGTCTCAATCTCGCACAGGCGCTGAACGATGCGGCCAATTCGCGAGGGGCCCGCTTCTGACCCCGGAAAGATGGCAAAGCGCATATGGCCCGCTGGGTCGATGCGGAAATCGCTGGCGAGCACCGCGTTGCCGTCGAGCACCCGGTTCGCGGCGAGGCTTTCGGGTTCGAACCAGTCCCTGAGACAGGCGGATATGGCGTCATCATCCGTGATGCATTCGGATATGCGGAAATGGGCCGAGGTGATGCGGGGGCCGGGGGCGGCGGCCATCCAGTCCTCGGGAAAGAGATCCCAGATCGCTGAATCGAAGGGGCGGTCAGAGAGCCCCTCGCCATGAACCAGGTAGGTTACGAATTCGGTGTGCTGTTCCCACTTGAGGTGATAGCGCCCGAGTTTGCCGGAAAAATGCGTGGCGCCGGGCTTGGGATGCTGGGCGTCGTAGCGGTCGAGCAGGGCGATCAGATGGGCGCGGTCGGCATCCCTGTCGCGGGCGGCGGCGTTTTTTTCGGGCTTGAGCGCGATAATCGCGGCCTGGCTGCCATGGCTGATCGACGGGAAGGGCCGCGCATGCAGCTCATTCGCCAGATCATAGCGCAGGGGGTGGTCGGGAAAGCTGGGCATGGGTGGTCCTTCGGCGCGGTTGTCTAGCGATAGCCGGTCTGGCGGGGTTTTCAAGAATAAAATGAATGAAAATAATGGGTTGGGCGTGTGCAACGGTATACTTTGCGGGCTAACCCCCGGTGGGTGACGGAAAAATTGGCACAAGTTGGATGACGTAAGGTCAGATGGTCGCGCCGATGAGGCGTGTTGCCGTGTCGTAAATGCGCCCTGCGGCGTCCGTTCCGTTGTAGCCGGGCGAAACGCACTGTAAAACCGCGTGCAACGCCCGGGCAACGGGATCAAAGGGAAAGGGGATCAGTGTGAAGATAGGCGCTCCCAAGGAGATTGAAGCGGGTGAGAATCGCGTTGCGATGACACCGGACAGTGCCGCGCAGCTGCAGAAATTGGGCTATGAGTGCCTGATCGAGGCTGGCGCAGGTGCGAATGCAGGTTTTGCGGATGCCGATTACGAGGCGGCCGGTGTGACCGTGGTTAAGACCGCGGCGGCGCTTTGGAAAGAGTCTGACATTATTGCGAAGGTTCGCATTCCGAATGCCACTGAGCTGAAGCGGCTGACGTCTGATAA